>DXLT01000214.1:0-2445 GCA_019414555.1 Collinsella sp. | reverse complement strand
TTCTTTGGCTCCAATCCCAACCTTGTCTGCGGCATCGTGCTCGAGTACAGCGTACCCGTGGCGGTCACTGCCTTTATGTGGATTAGCATGTTCGGCGGCAACGGCCCGCTCGCGCTCACCATCATCCTGACGTCCTCGGTTATCTCCCCTGTGACGATTCCGCTCACGCTCAAGCTCCTGCTGGGCGCCACCGTCTCGATCGATGTGCCGAGCATGATGCAAGACATGGCCTTTATGATCGCCATCCCCGCCGTGCTCGGCATCGTGATCAACGAGCTCACGCGCGGATGGGGGCACGAAAAACTCTCCCCCGTGCTCTCGCCCGCCTGCAAATTCATGATGATGGGCGTTATCGCCTCCAACTCCACCGCCATGAGCGAGTACGTGCTGCACATGAACGCGGTGCGCTTGGAAGTCGCCCTCTTTATTTTGGTCTTCGCCATCAGTGGCTTTGTCTTCGGTTTTCTGGTCGCCCATACGCTGCATCTGCCATATAGCGAGACGACCACCATGTGCTTTACCTGCGGCATGCGTAACATCTCTTCGGGCGCCGTCATCGCCACGCAGTACTTTCCGGGCGAAGTCGTGTTTCCCGTCATGTGCGGAACGCTGTTTCAGCAGGTACTCGCCTCGCTTATCGGGCATCTCTTTGAGCGTCTGACCGACGAGGAGCGCGCCGCCCAGCGCAAGCGTGTCGAGGCCGGCCGCGACGCCATGGCGCGCTAGACTGTCCGCATTACGCGGGTGTTAGTCTTGCTATACGAGCGTTTCCAGATGCGCACGCAGGCGCTCAGCATCGATATCGAGTGTTGTCTCAGCATTGACCTGGGCCAAACGATAGCCGACAAAGTAGGGCGAAACCACCCAACGTGGCAGCGCCTTGGCAATGGTCCGACCGCCCAGGTGATAGAAGAACAGGTTGTACGACTCTGCGCGACCACCGTGGTGCTCGTTCAGGATATAGCGCAGAGCTACCTGGATCGCATCGGCGAAGAGATCCGCCTCGGCTTGGTCTCTCGTGTCATCGCTGGCAGCGATTCCCTGCGGGGCTGAAACGTTGATCTCAAAGAACCCCATGATCGGTTCGGTTGAGATGTCGACCGAGATTCTCCCCTGTTGCCAGACACTGATGCCTTCAAAGTTGGCTGAGGCCAGCGCCGCATAGCCGTCCTCCTGTTCCAAGCCCACAATCTGCATGTGTGGATGGACGAGGCTGCCGCCCGAAAGCGGGCCTTTGTTCTTGTACATGAGCACACTGCAGTACTGTTGGGAATCGATCATCTGCTGCCAACAGCCCAAGGCAAACCGCATCACATGATGCAGCTCATCCGGTTCATAGGTCACCAGGTCGGCGTCGTGATTGGCCGACTCGATCAATACGGTCTGACGGGTGGCGCGCAAGGTTTTGAACTTATTCTCGAGCCAGATGCAGTCACCATCGCGCTGGATGATGTTGGCGAGTCCCTCCGTGTCGCAAAAGGGGCACGCGGTGCCAGGGCGACGGTTGTCATCGGGCTTGCCGCTCGCCTGCTGAACGTCAAATACCAGCGCCACGGGTTATACCTCCAGCGGCACGATCTTGGTGCCATGGAGCTCGGAGACGCCGAGCGCTGCCGCGACCGCGTCGCGATTTGCCGTAGTGATGCCGCCGCCGGGAAGGATGGTCAACCGATCGCCCGCATACTCGATTAAACGAGCCAGGTGATCGAAATTATCCTCGATCGACGTACCTGCCGCGCCGCCATGCGTGAGGATGCGTGTGATGCCGCAGTCGGCGAGTATGTCAATCGCGTCGAGCTGAGCCTCGGGCGAGAGCTGATCAAACGCCATGTGGAAGGTGATGTCGATGGGCTCACGCTTGCATTCCTCGGTCGCGCAGCCCGCGGCCATCACGAGAGCGCCCAACGTAAGCTCGTCGAGTGCCCATCCGCCAGCGCGGGGCTTGCAGCAGCCAAAGACTAAGCCGTCAACGCCGGCGCTCACGGCAAGGCCCAGGTCCATCTCCATCATACGCAACTCGTCCTGGTTGTAGTGAAAGTCGCCGCCACGCGGGCGAATCATGCACATCACCCGCGCATCGTGCTCGTGTGCATAGTTGGTCGTAGCGCTGATAACGCCGGCCGAAGGCGTGGTGCCACCAACGGCAAGGTTGTCGCACAGCTCGATACGCCTTGCACCGGCATCGATAGCCGCCGGCACCCGCTCAAAGTTCTCGGCACAAAACTCGTACAGCATAGATAGACCCCCAGATGGCAAACGTTTTCCGATGGGCATTGTCGCACGCCCCCATGAAGTTGCGGTGGAATAGGGACTGTTTTGGCCTCTGAGGCTCCCATTTAGTCCCTATTTCACCGCAACTTAAAGGGGGTAGTCGTTGGCATCTGCCACAACGCCGATGTTTTGGCAACGACAGCGAAAGCCCGCCAGAGCGAGCAAGGTGCCTTG
>DXLT01000213.1:0-2473 GCA_019414555.1 Collinsella sp. | reverse complement strand
GCGCATGGCCCGGCACGTCAACCAGGCCAACGATCTTGCCACTCGGCAGCGCTAGCTCGCCAAAGCCCAGCTCAACGGTCATGCCGCGACGACGCTCAACTTCCAGGCGGTCGGGGTTTTTACCCGTCAGCGCCTCGATGAGCGCCGACTTACCGTGGTCGACGTGCCCCGCCGTACCTACGATAACGGGACATTCCACCAACGCTTCGGCCCCACTCATCGGCGCACCGCCTTGGCAACGCATGCGACAAGCGTCGACGCCGCCGTCTCAATATCGCGGTCGCCCACGAGCGTGCGCACATCAAACAGAATGCGATCGTGCGAGGTTCGCGTGACGACCGGCGTGTCGAAGTCCTGGACAAGCGAGCGCTTGAGCGCGTCGACCGTCAGACGCTCGTCAACAAGACGCACGGCAACGCACATCGTGGGCAGCTCAACGGTAGGCAGCGAACCGCCACCGGGCGTCGAGGACTCCTCGACAATCTCCAACTCAACGGCGCACGGGCAACCGGCCTTATCGAGCCCGGCGACCATACAATCGCGCAACTTGCGTGCGCGACGCTCCAGATGGGCCTGCGGAAGCGTGAGCATGTTGAGCACCGGTACCTCGCGATGGGCCACATCCGCCCCATCCATGTAAATGCGCAGTGTAGCCTCGAGCGCCGCCAGCGCGAGCTTGCCCGGGCGCAAGGCACGCATGAGCGGATGCGACCCGCAGGCCTGGACCAGATCGCGACGGCCCATGATAATGCCCGCTTGTGCGGCACCGAGCAGTTTATCGCCTGAGCACGACACGATATCGAGCCCCGCCGCGACCGAAGCCGGCGTGGGCTCCTCGCCGCCGCGCACCAAGATGTCGTCGGGCAACAGCGCGCCCGACCCCTGGTCCTCGTAGAACAGCAGGCCATGCTTGTGGGCCAGAGCGGCAAGTTCCCGAGAGCTCACCTCCTCGTGAAAACCCTCGATGCGATAGTTGGAGGGATGGACCTTGAGGATCATGGCCGTATCGGGCGTGATGGCGCGCTCGTAGTCGCCCAGATGCGTGCGGTTGGTGGCGCCGACCTCGACGAGTTTGGCGCCCGAGGCCGCCATGACGTCGGGGATGCGGAAGCTGCCGCCAATCTCGACAAGCTCGCCGCGGCTGACGATAACCTCTTTGCCTGCGGCATGGGACGCCAGCACCAGCAGCACCGCGGCGGCGTTGTTGTTGACCACGAGCGCGTCCTCAGCACCGGTGAGTGAGCGGATCAGCTGCGCAGCGTGCTCCTTACGCGACCCACGCGAACAGGTGTCGACGCTGTACTCGAGCGTGCTATACCCGCGCGCAACCTCGGCCACGGCCTTGGCGGCCGACTCCGCGAGCGGGGCGCGGCCCAAGTTGGTGTGGATGACCACGCCCGTAGCGTTGACGGCAGGGCGCAGGCTCGGCAACGCAGAGCGGTGCGCACGCCACTCGATGGCCGAGGCTAGTTCGCGCTTAGAGCGCGGGGCAGCACCGGCGCGAATGGCGGCGCGCTCCTCGTCGAGCTCGGCCGTGACGGCGGCATGCGCCACCGCGTCGCAGGTCTCCCCCGCCGCCTTCACAACAGGCCACTCGGCAAGCAGCTCGTTGACGGAAGGAATGGCGCGCAGGCGGGCGCGTACCTCATCGGACATGTTCTGGCTATCGCTCATGTGCGGCCTTTCAAAAGAAACGTGGATCAGTCGAATACATCAGCTGAGTCAATTACTCGTTATTATCCTCGCGCGCCGCGATCTTTTCCACGCGAACGGCGTTTTCCTGGGTGAGCGCGGCGCCCGTCAACGGGTCCCAACGCAAAGGTGTATGGTCGAGCGGGCCCACGCCCAAGGCTTGAGCGCCACCGGCATCGGCGCCAAACGAACGCCCGCCGGGGGCGGCCGAGGTGAAGATGCACGCCGGATGCAGATACGGCGTCGTCTCCACGCGCACGCGGTCGCGGCCCATATCGCTCACGAGCTCGACGACCTCGCCATCGGCAATGCCCATGCGCGCAGCGGCATCGGCATTCATCTGCACGGCATCCAGATCCGATCCAGCCTCGGCGGCACCGGCCGCCGCGAGTCTACGCGAGGTATGCGACTCAAAGGGACGGTTGCCGCTAATGAGGCGAAACATCCCCAGGCTAGGCTCCACCATGGGAGCGATCCAGTTGGGTACACGACCCAGGCCGGCTCGTTCCCATACGTCGCTTGCCAGCGCAATTTTGCCGCCATCCAAGGGAATCGCCGGATCGCCCGTACGCGACGGCAACGCAACACCCGTGTCGGCCCAGCCGCGCTCCTTGAGCTCGTCCAGATTGATCCCAAAAGGCGCCACCTGGGCAGCCGCCAGATCGTCAGACGTAAACTGGAAGTACTCGCCCACGCCACACGCCTGCGCCAGACCGGCAAAAATCTCCCGGCCGGGACGCGTGTCGTCATGCTGCACGGGCAGCACGGCATTGCGGTAGAA
>DXLT01000212.1:0-2484 GCA_019414555.1 Collinsella sp. | reverse complement strand
GTCACCGAAGCGGGATCCTCCCCTACCAGTTCGGCCAGCATGGGAAGTGCCACGGTGAGCGTCTCGAGAATCGTTCCGTTGTTGGAGAAACCGGCGGCAGCAGGATGTCCGCCTCCGCCAAAGGCAGCAGCGATCTCGGACACGTTGAGGTCACCCTTGGAGCGCAGGTTGCCGCGCACCTTGGTATCGCCCTCAATGCCCTTCAGGAACAGGCAGACCTCGACGCCCATCACCGAGCGCACCACGTCAACCAGACCGTCGCACTCATCCGAGGTGACACCGCAGGCCTCAAGGTCACTCTGGTACGCGTAGCTATACGCGACGCGCCCGTGGGCCACCGTCTTGATACGGCCCATAACGATGGACTTGAGGTGCAAAAACTCAACGCGCATGCTCTGGTAAACCTCGAGTGCCACACGCGCCGGATCGGCACCGTGGGCAACCAGACGCGAGGCTGCATGGAACGCGGCGGCATCGGCGTTTTGATACTGAAAACGACCGGTATCGGTCACCAGGCCGCATAACAAGCAGGTCGCAACACCATCGCGAGCCACAATGCCACAATTGTCCAAAAAGCGGTCGATGATCATGGCGCAGGCCGCGGCGTCGACGCACCTCAGGCTCAGCTCGGCAAATTCCTCGCGCGCCGGATGGTGATCGAAGCACACCACATGCGACGAGCGACGAAGCACCTCGGCGGAGTTGTTCAGACGCTCGACGACCGGCACGTCCACCGAGATGAACAGGTCCGGATTGCCGGTATACGCAGATGCCGGCACCAGACGGTCGGCGCCCTCCATAAAACGGTAGATGCGCGGAACCGGGTCATCGTCTGCCAGCAGCAGGGCAATGTCCTTGTTGGGAAAGAACTTCCTAAGCGAGAGGCCCAGGCCTAGCACGGAGCCCAGGGCGTCGCCATCGGGAGACGTATGTCCCGAAATCGCAATGGAGGACGCATCCTCGATGAGCTCGAGGATGCGTCGCTGAATATCTGCAGACTCGCACGATGCGAGGTCGGCGGAATTACTCATCTAAAGCTGCCTCCTGGGCGGCATCCGCAATTGGATAGCCGTCCTCGTCCTTTTCGATCGCAAGCGTGGCGGGAACGTTTTCCAGCGCACGCGTGATGCGCTCGGCCTCATCGGTCGAGCGATCGATGCGAAAATCGAGCTCGGGCGTGACACGCCAATCGAGCGAGCGAGCCAACAGGCTACGAATACGGCCCTTGGCGCTTGCGAGCGCCTCCATGACCTCGTCGTAGCGGCTCGCATCGCACGACACGTACACGCGCGCGAACGAACGGTCCACCGCGACCTCGACCGCGGTCAGTGTAACCAGGTCGAGACGCGGATCGGAAACCTCAAAGAGCAGGATATAACCGAGCTTCTCGCGAAGCTGCTCGCCCAGACGGCGGGTTGCCTGCGTTTGCTTCATAGCGCTACCCCCTACTCGGTACGGGCAACCTGGTCGATGCGGTAACCCTCGATCTGGTCGCCGGGCTTGATGTCCTGGAAGTTCTCCAAGCCAATGCCGCCCTCGGAACCGCTCTTGAGGCTCTTGGCCTCGTCCTTGTAGTGGCGCATCGAGGCGATCTTGCCATTGAAGACCACGATGCCGTCGCGCACCAGGCGCACGGAATCGGTCGCGGCGATCTCGCCCTCTTCGACGCGAACACCGGCGGCGATACCGACTTTGGGCACCTTGAAGGTGTCCAGGACGGTCGCAGTACCCGTGGCGACCTCGACCTCGGTGGGCTTGAGCATGCCGATACGGGCGGCGTCGAGCTCCTCGAGGCACTTATAGATGACGTCGTAGCAACGGATCTCGACGCCCTCGCGCTCGGCAGCGGAGCGGGCCTTGCCGTCGGGACGGACGCCAAAGCCGATGATGATGGCGTTGGAGGCGTCGGCCAGAACGACGTCGGTCTCGTTGATGGCGCCAACGGCGGAGTGGATCGTGTTGATGCGAACCTCGGACTGATCCATCTTGTCGAGCGAGTCCTGAAGGGCCTCGATGGAACCCTGGACGTCTGCCTTGATGATCAGGTTGAGCTCCTTGACCTCGGCGTCGGCAATGGTCTCGAAGAGGTTCTCGAGCGTCACATGCTTCACGCGGCTCTGCTCCTCGATACGGGCCTTGAGCGAACGCTCGTCGGCCAGGGCACGAGCCTCGCGCTCGTCCTCGAACACGCGGAACTCGTCACCGGCGTTGGGCACGGACTGCAGGCCCAGGATCTCGACGGCGTCGGAGGGACCAGCCTCGGTGACGGCGCGACCCTTGGGATCGAGCATGGCGCGGACGCGACCGTAGGTAAGGCCGGCGACCAGCGTATCGCCCACGTGCAGGGTACCGCGGGTCACGAGCACGGTAGCAACCGAGCCGCGGCCCTTGTCGAGCTTGGCCTCGAGGACGTTGCCGGAGGCAAAGGTGTCCGGGTTGGCCTTGAGCTCGAGCACGTCGGCCTGGAGCAGCACGGTCTCCAGA
>DXLT01000211.1:0-2499 GCA_019414555.1 Collinsella sp. | reverse complement strand
GGCGTGAGCGTCGTGGGCGGTTGCTGCGGCACCACGCCCGCGCACATGGCGGCCTTGCGCACGCTTATCGATAACCACACGCCCAGCCCGCGCCACCGCAAACCCGGTATGTCGGTCACGAGCGCCCAAACGGTCGTGGACCTTCCCTGCGACGGCCACAAGATCGCCGTCATCGGCGAGCGCATCAATCCCACCGGCAAAAAGCGCCTGCAGCAGGCCCTGCGCGACGGCGACCTGGACTACGTCGTGAGCCAGGGCATTAGCCAGCAGGAACAGGGCGCCGACATCCTGGACGTTAACGTGGGCCTGCCCGAGATCGACGAGGTCAAGATCATCCAACAGGCGACCGAGCAGCTCCAAGGCTCCACGCTGCTGCCGCTGCAGATCGACTCCACCGATCCCGCAGCCGTCGAGGCCGCCGTACGCCGCTACGCCGGCAAGCCCATCATCAACTCGGTCAATGGCAAGCAGCAGCTCATGGATGAGATCTTTCCGCTGGTCGCCCACTACGGCACCAATGTCGTCGGCCTCACGCTCGACGAAGGCGGCATCCCCGATACCGCCGAGGCTCGCTTCGCCATCGCCGAGCGCATCGTGGCCGAGGCCGCCCGCTACGGCATCGGCCCGGACCGCATCCTCATCGACTGCCTGGTCATGACCGCCTCGACCAATCAACGCCAAGCCGAACAGATCCTGCGCGCCATGTCCCTGTGCAAGAAGCGTCTGGGCGTCAAATGCGCGCTTGGCGTGTCGAATATCAGCTTTGGCCTGCCCGCGCGCCCGCTGCTGGGCTCGGTCTTTTTGGCCGCCGCCTTTGGCGCGGGCCTGGACGCCCCCATCATGAACCCGGGCTCCAAGCGCTTTATGGATACCGTCTACAGCTATCGCGTCTTGAGCGTTGAAGACGAGGGCTCGACCGGATACATCGAGCGCTACGCCGGTTGGACCGATCCGTACAAGATCGCCGCAAACCCGGCAGCAGCTCAGGCCGCATCGACCGACACCGTGCCCGCTGCTGGCACCGCCGGCACCGACGGCAACGACGACCCGATTCGTCGCATGGTCGTCTCGGGCCGCAAAGGCGAGATCGCTGCCGAGACCGAGCGTCTGCTGGCAGACCACGACGCCATGGACCTCATCAACAATCACTTTATCCCCGCCCTCGACGAGGTTGGCGTCCTCTTTGACCAGGGCAAGTTCTTCTTGCCGCAGCTTATGGCCTCGGCCGAAGCCGCACGCGTGGGCTTCGACACCATCAAGCGCCTGATGCCCGCCGGCGAGATTGCCGACAAGGGCAAGATCTGCGTGGCCACCGTCAAGGGCGACATCCACGATATTGGCAAGAACATCGTCAAAATGCTGCTCGACAACTACGGCTACACCGTCTTTGACCTGGGCCGCGACGTCGATCCGCAGGAGGTACTCAAGACCGTCAAGGAGCGCGATATCAAACTCGTCGGCCTCTCGGCGCTTATGACTACCACGGTCGTCGCCATGGAAGAGACCATCAAGTTGCTCCATGCCGAGGTTCCGGGCGTCAAGATCATCGTGGGCGGCGCCGTGCTCACCCCCGAATACGCCAAGCAGATCGGCGCGGACTACTACGCCAAAGACGCCGCCGAAAGCGCTCGTATCGCCGAAGAGGTCTTTGGGCAGTAACACAACGGAAACAACCGAGCATCAAAACGTGCCGCATGCGCCACTTGGCACGTGCGGCACGTTAGAATAGATAAGACTATGCTCGTTTTGGCAGATAGGAGCGCAAGGATGGCGATCACGCCCGCAGAAATCGCGGAAACCCGCGGCATGGTTGAGGAGCAGAACCTCGACATCAGGACCATCACCATGGGTGTTTCGCTCATGGGTTGCGGCGACGAGAACCTCGACCGCATGTGCACGAAGATCTACGACCACGTGACGCACACGGCTGAGCACCTGGTCGAGACCGCCGAGAACCTCGAGCGCGAGTACGGTATCCCCATCGTCAACAAGCGCGTTTCCGTCACCCCAGTGGCGCAGATCGCCGCGTGCTGCAAGGATGAGGACCTCACCCCCATCGCGCATGCCCTCGACCGCGCGGCAGAGACGCTCGGCATCGATTACCTGGGCGGCTTCTCCGCACTCGTCCAGAAGGGCATCGGCGACGCCGACCGCCGTGTCATCCAGTCCATCCCCCAGGCGCTCGCCACCACGAGCCGCGTCTGCTCCAGCGTCAACGTTGCCAGCCTGCGCGCCGGTATCAACATGGATGCCGTGCTCATGGCCGCCCAGACCATCATCGATGCCGCCAAACTCACGGCCGACCAGGATTCCGTCGGCGCTTCCAAGTTTGTCTGCTTTGCCAACATGGTCGAGGACTCCCCGTTTATGGCGGGCGCCGTCCACGGCGGTGGCGAGGCCGACGCCGTCATCAACGTAGGCGTCTCGGGCCCCGGCGTTATGGCCGCAGCCCTGGAGACACTGCCCGATTCCGCATCGATGATGGAGGTCGCCGAGAAG
>DXLT01000210.1:0-2504 GCA_019414555.1 Collinsella sp. | reverse complement strand
TCACAAAGAGCTTGGAATCCTGAGCGCTCACTTATTTGGTCAGCTGCTCGAGGAGCTGCTCGCGCTGACGGACGCCGAGGCCCTGGACGCGACGGGTAGCGGAGATACCGAGCTCCTCCATGATCTTGGCGGCCTTGGCCTTGCCATAACCAGGGAGAGACTCGATGAGGGTGGAAACCTTCATGCGGGAAGCGATGGGGTCATCGGAGTTGAGCACGGACTCGAGGGACTTCTCGCCCTTCTTGATCTGCTCGCGAAGCTCAGCGCGGGCGTGACGTGCGGCAGCAGCCTTCTCAAGAGCCTGCTTGCGCTGCTCATCGGTAAGCTGAGGGAGTGCCATTCGTACCTCCAAATAGTTGGGTTATATCTGATTCAATAATTGGCATTTTAGCACGTAGAACGTACAAAATGCCCAATCGCGGCTCCATAGGTTAGACGATACCCGCAAAAAGTGCAATATACTGCGCCCAAAGTTAAGCCCCTGACCTGCGATTCCACACAAAGGATGGGAAAGTTTACGCAGGCACAGGGGCTATTTTGTGCTAATGAGACCCAAAAGTGGTGACTTAGGGGAATCTTTTACGCGACGTTTTCGACCAGCTCGGCGACGATGGCGTCAAAGGCGGCAACCGGATCGTCGGCACCAGTGATGGGACGGCCCACCACAATGTGGCTTGCGCCACGCTCGATAGCCTGGGAAGGCGTCGCCACGCGAGACTGGTCGCCTAAGGCGGCACCCACCGGACGCACACCCGGAGTCACGATCAGGGCATCAGGACCCAGCAGCTCACGCATGTCGTGAGCCTCCATCGGCGAGCACACAATGCCATCGATGCCGTTGGCCTGAGCGAGCTTTGCCAGGCGGGCGGCCTCCTCGGCCACGGGCGACTCGACGCCGATCTCGCTCAAGGCATCCTGATTCATGCTCGTGAGCACGGTGATGGCGACGAGCTTGGCGCGGTCCTCGCGCGCCTCCTCGGCACCCTCGCGGCAGGCAGCGAGCATGGCGCCCGAACCCAAGCCGTGGACCGAAAGCAGGTCGGCACCGGCAAGCGAGGCCGAGCGGGCGGCACCGCGAACCTGATGCGGAATGTCATGGAACTTAAGGTCAAGGAAGACCTTAAAGCCCAGGTCCTTAAAGGTCTTGACGATCTCGGGGCCCTCAGCGTAATAGAGCGTCATGCCAACCTTGAGCCAGGCGGCATGGCCCGAAAGCTCGTGGGCGAGCTCGAGCGCACGCTCACGATCGCAGTCGAGGGCGACGATTACGCGGTCGCGAGCATCGGTCTCTAGCATTCAAAAGCACCTACCAGCTCGTTGATGTCCTTTACGCCCTGGGACTCGGCCCAGGCCTCGAGCTCATGCGCGATCTTGAGCGAAGCGCACGGATCGACGAAGTTGGCCATGCCGACCGACACGCAGGTGGCACCGGCCAGGATAAACTCAGCCGCATCCTCGCCGGTCATGACACCGCCGACACCGTTGATGGGGATATCGACGGCCTGGGCAACCTCCCAGACCATGCGCACGGCGATGTGGTGGCACAGCGGGCCCGAAAGGCCGCCCTTGGGCTTGGCCACGCGGGACTTGCGGGTATGGACGTCGATGGCCATGCCCTGGATGGAGTTGATGACCGAAAGGCCGTCGGCGCCGGCAGCCTCGAGGGCCTTGGCGATCTCGGCGACGTTGACCGGCGCCATCTTCACGAACAGCGGCTTATCGGTCACCTTGCGGCAGGCAGCCATAACGGAAGAGGCGCCCTCGGGCGTGGAGCCCATGGCGGCACCACCGGCGGCGATATTGGGGCAGCTCACGTTGATCTCGTAGCCTGCAGCCCAGGGGCACAGCTCGACATACATCTCGAGTGCGCGGACAAACTCGTCAACGGAGTGGCCGGCAACCTGACAGATGACCTGGCAGCCGTCCTTGGACAGCTGTTCGAGCCACGGACCGGACTCGCGAGCAAAGGCGGCCACGCCGGGGTTCTGAAGGCCCACGGAGTTGATCATACCGCCGGGGATCTCGGCCATGCGGGGCGCGGGGTTGCCGGGCCAGGGCTCGGCAGCGCAACCCTTGGTGGTGATGGCGCCCAGCTGGGAAACATCAAAGAAGTTCTGGAACTGCCAACCGTAGCCAAAGGTACCGGCTGCGGTGTTGATGGGGTTCTGCATCTTGACGCCGCCGAAATCGACGGCCATGTTCACGGTACCCACTAGAAGACCACCACCTTGGAAGCATCGAACACGGGGCCGCACATGCAAGCGCCCTTCATACCGTCGACCGTCTCGACATTGCAGGTGTTGCAGGCGCCAAAGCCACAGCTCATCATGCGCTCGAGCGACACCTCGCAGTACGCACCGGCCTCGGCGGCAGCGGCGGCGACTTTCTTCATCATGACGGCGGGACCGCAGCTGGCGACGTAGTCGTAGCCGCCCTCGCCGAGCAGCTCGGCTGCCGGGTCGGTGCAAAAACCGTGCGTGCCCAGCGTGCCATCGTCGGTGCAC
>DXLT01000021.1:0-10321 GCA_019414555.1 Collinsella sp. | reverse complement strand
CGCCGTTCGTTCGAACGGCGGATCCCACGTTAATATTTCAGCCAACGTACGTCATGGCAATCCCCGGTAGGTCGAAGGTGCTCTGCGGCGGCCCGGTGTTTTCATCTGAACGACTTTGCGTAGCAACCGGAGTGAAGATGAAAACACCGGGCCGCCGCAGAGCACCCACAGACCGCAGGGACGGGAGCAGCTATACTACTCTCAGTAGTTAAGGGTCGCGGATTCGCTGCGTCACCGCTCTCAACAGGAGGTCTTTGTTTATGGCAGATCAAAAGCCGGTCGTCGGGATCATCATGGGTTCCAAGTCCGATCTGGGCGTTATGGAAGGCTGCACCGCCGAGCTCGAGGCGCTTGGTGTGCCCTATGAGCTCGTCATTGCGAGCGCACACCGCACGCCGGCGAAGGTCCACGAGTGGGCCTCGACTGCCGCCGATCGCGGTATCAAAGTGATTATCGCCGCCGCCGGCAAGGCTGCTCACCTGGGCGGTGTCGTGGCTGCGTTTACGCCGCTGCCGGTCATCGGCGTGCCTATGAAGACGAGCGATCTGGGTGGTATGGACTCGCTGCTGTCGATGGTGCAGATGCCTTCGGGCGTGCCCGTTGCCTGTGTGGCCATCAACGGTGCCAAGAACGCTGCCATTTACGCCACGCAGATTCTGGGCGCATGCGACCCCGAGTACCGCAAGGTTATCGAGAAGATGAAGCAGGAGATGGCTGACGCCTAAGCGCTCTGCCAGTCCATTTGCAGCATAAGGAGAGCCATGTCCGACTATCAGGGAAAGCGTTTTTCGGCTTCTCGGATTCCCGATCCAGCCAAGTCGGGAGCAGCCCGCGCGCCGCAGCAGGGTCGGACATCCTCTCCTCAGCAGTCACGTGCGCCGCGCCCCGTGACGCCGGCGAAGCATCGCCGTCAGGATACACCTGCTGCATATCGCCCTTCGTCATACAGTACGGCCAAGAAGTCACCTCGCTCTTCGGCGCATGCCGCGCCATCGAGCTATACCGAGCCGCCGCGCAAAAATCGCCGCTCCGTCATTCCCATTCTGCTCATCATCATCGGTATTGGCCTGATCGTTGCTGCGGCCGCTATCTTTATCAACGCGCAGATTGGCTACAAGCAGGCGAGCGAGTCGTATCAAAAAATCGAAAAGCAATATGTGAGCGACAAGGACGCCAGTGGCGTGCCAATTATCGACTTCAATGCGCTTGCCCAGACAAATCCCGAGGTTGTGGGTTGGATTTACGCGCCCGGCACCAACATCAACTACCCCGTGGTGCAGACCAACAACAACTCCAAGTACCTCAACACGCTGTTCGACGGCACCGCCAATGCGTCGGGTGCCATCTTCCTGGATAGCGACGACACCGCGCCGGGCATGGTGGATCAGCAGACCACGATTTACGGTCATCACATGAACGACGGTTCGATGTTCAACGTGATTTCGGATACGACCGATCAAGCGACGTTCGACAGCATGGACTACGTGTACTACATCACACGTGACGCGACGTATAAGCTGCGTCCGCTGGCGACCAAGGTGGTCGAGGACACGTATGCCAAGGCGCGCACGCCCAACTTTGAGGGCGATGACGGACTGAAGAATTATCTGTCCGAGATGCTCGACGGTGCCTCTGCCGTGGCGAGCGATGCCACCGATCGTGCCGCTTCGGCAACCAAGGTCGTAACGCTTGTGACCTGCCGTTCGCTGTCATTTAGCAATACGCGCGCCGTCATGGTGCTCACGCTGGTCGAGGAATAAAGTGTCCGGGCCCCGTCCCAAAAAGACTACCCTGGAAATCAAAAGGAGAATTGATGCTTGAGAACGGCAAATCGATGCCTTCGGTTGATGCTTGGCTGCGCGAAGCCAAGGCCGATGTTTCGGCGGCTGATTGTGGGATGTACCTGACACACAACGGCGTGGTGCGCGCGACGCCCAAGGCCGAAGTGCGCGGAGTCGAGACCGATGGCGTGGCGCCAGGCCACAAGGTGGGCGGCATGGTGTTTGGCTTCGATGCCGAAAAGGTGCAGGCCGCTATCGAGGCGACGCGCACGATGCCGGGTATCGGCTATGTGCGCGTGTGGCTGGCGAGCGGCGAGCTTTCCGTGGGCGACGATATCATGCTCGTGCTCATTGGCGGAGACATTCGCCCGCATGTGGTCGATGCGCTGCAGTCGCTCGTCGGCACCATCAAGAACGAGTGCGTGAGCGAGGTCGAGCGCGAGGCGTAAGGCCTCGTCGGCAATCCGAGTCTGTCTATAGCGAAAGCCCGCCGGCAGTTCATGTAGATCTGCCAGCGGGCTTTGATGTGTTGGAGCTATTTTGCTCTGGCGTTTGCTACACGCGTGTGGCGTCCTTGGGGCTCATAGTCATACTCTGAAAACGGTTCTCCATATATTCGTTATCGAAATGCTTGTCATAGAACTGTGCGACGGGAATATTTCGAACGGTTCCGTTGACGCGCTGATACCAATAGTCGAGCGATTGCAACGTCATGACGCCGTCGATCAACATGACGGCGGTCAGGATGACGGTAGCAGAGTAGCGGCGTTTCCATGGAATCATATTGATGAGCTTAAGCAGGCGCGGCAGCAAGACCTTGATCCAGATGAGGCCACCCAGGCCCCACATGCAGGCAAACGGCGTGCATGTGCGTCCCCCGGTCAATACCGCGATGGGATCGGGCATGCCGAATAGCCTAATGTGTGAATAGCTCCACGACACCACGCCAAATGAGGTCTGCATAAACCAGCCTACAAACACCTCGAAAGCGCCGCCGATCAGGGCACTTACCAGGAAAATGATCAGAGGATTCTTTTTATAGAAGCGGTTGAGCGCCATGGTCATGAGCACCGCGCCAAATCCGTAGATGGGGCTAAAGGGGCCAAATAGCATACCGGCACGGTCCTGATAGACGCCGGGATCGACGACGACCATATGCCAGACTTCCTCGAGAATGAGACCTAACACGCTGCAGACGAAGAATACCCAGAACAGGTTGAAGTAGTTGAGCTTGATGTAGCCCTCGCCGGTTTCGTCGCGGCCGAGCATCCCCTCGGCGGCGGCATCGCGGTCGAGCATCTCTTGCAGACGGCGCTGCAGTTCGCGCTCCTGGCGTAGCGTGGGGTCGACGGTGGCCGACAGCGCAATGAGGATGACAAGCTGGACGGCGGGGCGCAGCAGGAAGGGTCCGATGCCCTGGAGCATCACGTCAACTAAAAGCTCCACGACGGTAAATGCGATGAGGACGTAAGACAGGCGGGCGGCATTGCGCCGCTGGTCCTTGATGAGGTCCAGGCCAAAGACGATCAAGATGATCGCGCTTGCCGCCGAGAGCATAATGCCGGCGACGATAAGGCCAACCGCGACCAGGGTGTTATCACCGAGCTTAGCGGCGACGTTGCCGTTAATGAGTGCGGTGATGACCTGCCACATAAAGACGGCGACTGACGGGAGCGTGCCCACGCCAGATAGGGTGCACAGGACTGCGTAGACCTTGATGATAAGGGGGATCTTCTTGGCCTCCGTGGTGCTGGGGACACTGGGGTCGAGTTGATTTCGATCCATACGCTACCTTTCTCGTCTTGTAGTAGCCTACAAGGATACGCCGACGACCAGCTAAAAGACAGGACGAACGTCCCAATTGCAACAATGTAGCCCCTAGCGCGGGCGAGACACGGCGCACGGGAAGTCTTCGAGGCCGTTGCCCCTGAGAGTGGACTACCCAATAAAATGTTTGGTCGCAAAACGGATAATAAGCTCGGTGGGCTTTTAAAAAGCGCTGCTCATGCGCGGGGGAGCGCGTCGCGCCGTGCGTATAATAAGGCGGGTAACGCCAAAATACGAGGCTCTGAGGGGATGCCATGTCTCAAGAAACCATCCGCGCGGCCGAGCGTGCCGCGGGACAGGTGAACGCCATGTCGACGTATGATCCGGACTCTGACCAGCTGCATGAGGAATGCGGCGTTTTTGGTGTCTGGGCGCCCGATCGCGACGTGGCTCGACTGACGTACTTTGGCCTGCGTGCACTGCAGCATCGCGGCCAAGAATCGGCGGGAATCGCCGTTGGTGACGGCGGTACGGTTATGGTCCGCAAGGATCTGGGCCTGCTCGACCGCGTGTTCTCCAATGCCGACTTGTCGACGCTCTCCGGTCAGCTGGCCGTGGGTCATGTGCGCTACGGCACCGCCGGCGCCAAGAGCTGGGAAGCCTCTCAGCCGCACCTCTCTACCATCAATAGCGTCATTATCGCGCTCGCGCACAACGGCACCCTCGTCAACACCGACGAGCTGCGTCGTCAGCTGATCGAGCTGGGCGTACCGTTCCTCTCCAACTCGGATTCCGAGGTCGCGACCAAACTCATCGGCTACTTTACTCAGCGTACTGGCCATCTGCGCGAGGGCATTCGCAAGACCATGGAGCTCGTGCGCGGCGGCTACGCCATGACGCTAATCAACGAGCAGGCGCTCTACGCATTCCGCGATCCGCACGGCATTCGCCCGCTCGTGCTGGGCAAGCTGGTGGATGAGGGCCTGGACCAGGCCGATGCCGCATCCGTTTCGCAGCTGCCGTCGCAGGACGGCGCCGCGACGGTCGACGCCACCACCCATGTCACGCGCGCCGGCGGCTGGGTCGTTGCCTCCGAGACCTGCGCGCTCGATATCGTGGGCGCCGAGTACGTCCGCGACGTCCGTCCCGGTGAGATTTTGCGCATCAGCGCCGAGGGCCTTGTGTCCGAGCAGGGCGTGCCTGCCGCCGAAGAGCCTGCTAACTGCATTTTTGAGCAGGTCTACTTTGCTCGCCCCGATTCCATCATGAACGGCAAGAGCGTCTACGCCTGCCGTTATGACATGGGTCGTCAGCTGGCACATGAGGAGCCCGTCGAGGCCGACCTGGTCATCGGCGTGCCCGACTCCGGCCTGCCGCCCGCGGAGGGCTATTCGCACGAGAGTGGCATTCCCTTTGGCGAGGGCCTCATCAAGAACCGCTATGTGGGCCGTACGTTTATCGAGCCTACGCAGGAGCTGCGTGCCATGGGCGTGCGTATGAAGCTCAACCCGCTGCGTGACAACATCGAGGGCAAGCGCCTGGTCGTCATCGACGACTCCATCGTGCGCGGCACCACCATGGTGCAGCTCGTCAAGATGCTGCGCAACGCCGGCGCCAAGGAGATTCATATCCGCATCAACTCGCCCGAGGTCATCTGGCCGTGCTTCTACGGTATCGATACCGACGTGCAGTCGCAGCTTATCAGCGCCAACAAGACGGTCGACGAGATTTGCGAGTATATCGGCGCCGATTCGCTGGCCTTCCTTTCGGTCGAGGGCCTGCTTAAGGTCATGCCCAAGGGCGGTTACTGCGATGCGTGCTTTACCGGCCGCTACCCCGTGGCGATTCCCGAGAGCTTTGGCCGCGACAAGTTCATGGAGGGCTTTAAGCCCCGCAACCTGGACAGGCCGCTGCACTTTGATGACGACGCCGTGGTCGAGAAATACGACGATCGCAGCTGGGAAGAGGAACACGGCGAGGCCTAAAACCTGCCATGTAGGGACAGGTTTATTTTGGCAGGTTTTATCTGCTGTTTTGTTGATACTACGGCGCGCGCCGCTGCGGTGTGTGCCGATATGAACGCAACTATGAGCACCGTTTGGCGCCCGGGCGGCGGACGGTAGTGGGAGAGGAAGGCTCAGATGAGCGACAGCAAGCATGTGACGTATGAGGATGCCGGCGTCGATACCGCCGAGGGCGGCCGCGCCGTTGACGCTATTAAGCAGATGGTTAAGGACACCAGCCGTCCCGAGGTCATCGGCGGCATCGGTGGCTTTGGTGGCCTGTTCTCGGCTGCCGCGCTTAAGGATATGGAAGACCCGATTCTGATTAGCGGTACCGACGGCGTGGGCACCAAGCTCGTGCTCGCCCAGATCATGGATCGCCACGAGACGGTGGGCCAGGACCTGGTCGC
The DNA here is from genome assembly GCA_019414555.1 of Collinsella sp. Taxonomy (GTDB): domain Bacteria; phylum Actinomycetota; class Coriobacteriia; order Coriobacteriales; family Coriobacteriaceae; genus Collinsella. Next base: position 4,360 of record DXLT01000021.1, on the reverse strand, counting down.
TATGTGCGTCAACGACATTCTGGCTTCGGGCGCCGAGCCGCTGTTCTTCCTGGACTACGTTGCCATCGGCCACATCGAGGCCGAGCACATGGCAAAGATCATCAAGGGTGTGGCCGACGGCTGTAAGCTCGCGGGCTGCGCGCTCGTGGGCGGCGAGATGGCCGAGCACCCGGGCGTCATGGCTCCGGCCGACTACGACCTTGCCGGCTTTACCGTGGGCGTCGTCGACCGTCCCAAGATGCTCGACCCCGCAAACGTCCGCCCGGGCGATGTGATCCTGGGCCTGCCTTCCACCGGCGTGCACTCCAACGGCTACTCGCTCGTGCGCAAGGTCATCGGCGTCGACGGCATTAAGCCGGGTACGCCCGAGGCCGCCGCTAAGGCCGAGGAGCTGAGCCGTCCGCTCGAGGAGCTCGGTGGCGCTTCGCTGGCTGATGCCCTGCTGGCCCCCACGCGCATCTACGTGAAGCCGATTCTGGAGCTGCTGCGCGGCGGCGCTCCGGTGCACGCCATTGCCCACATCACTGGCGGCGGTATTACCGAGAACCTCAACCGCGCGCTCGCCGACGACGTCGACGCCGTGGTCACCCGCAACGGTGCCGAGATGGGCTGGGACGTTCCTCCCGTCATCACCTACGTGTCGCGCCAGGCCGAGCTCGCGCCCAACGAGGCATGCAAGACCTTCAACATGGGCGTTGGCCTGTGCCTGATCGTCGCCCCCGAGGACGAGGCCGCGGTGACCGAGGCTCTGGTCGCGCTGGGCGAGAAGCCGTTCCGCGTGGGCGAGTGCGTCGAGGGCTCCGGTAAGGTCGTGTACTCCGATGAGCGCTAACGAGCAGATGGCTGCTGCCGAGAGCCTGGGCTTTGTGCCCTACACCCGTCCGACCGGCACTGATACGGCCGAGCCGCTCAAGATCGGTGTGCTCATCAGCGGTTCGGGTACCAACCTGCAGGCGCTGATCGATTTGATCGCCGCCGGCAAGCTCAACGCTTCGATTGAGCTTGTGGTGTCGAGCCGTCCTTCGGCTAAGGGTTTGCAGCGCGCTGAGCGCGCGGGCATCCAGACGCTCACGCTGTCCAAGGATGTCTACGCCGACCCCATCGCCGCCGACGAGATCATCGCGCACGAGCTTCTCGAACGCGGCTGCGAGTATGTGGTCATGGCCGGCTACATGCGCATGGTGCACACGCCTCTGCTGGCGGCGTTTCCCAACCGTGTGGTCAACTTGCATCCGGCGCTGCTGCCGAGCTTTACCGGTGCGCATGCGATCGACGATGCCTTTGCGCGCGGTGTCAAGGTGACCGGCGTGACCGTGCACTTTGCCAACGAGATCTACGACAACGGCCCCATCATCGCCCAGCGCGCGCTGGCTGTCGAGGAAGGTTGGGATGTCGACACGCTCGAGGAGCACATCCACGCGATTGAGCACGTGCTGTATCCCGAGGTCGTGCAAATGCTCGCCGACGGCCGCGTCCACGTGCTGGAGAGCGGCAAGGTCGCAATTGACGCGTCTCGCGGCTAGCGGCGCACAGTACAATTTAGCCGAGTAGTCAGGGTGGTCATTGGCGCCAAGGCGCGCGTGGCCACCTTTTGTTTTGGGTAGTCATCGGGAACGGGCTTTAACGACTGGTCATTCAAGAACGTCGCAGGTGACTAGGTGAGAGAGGTGAGCGCATGGCGGATAACGAAGCGCTGTTTACGCCTGAGCTGGTGTTTTTTGATTGGGAGTGTGCGACGCCGGATGAGGTGTTTGCGCGGCTCGAGGGCGAGCTTGCTCCACGTGGCTACATTGCCGAGGGTTGGCTCGAGGCCGTTCGCACGCGCGAGGATGCCTATCCCACGGGTCTTGCCATGCCGGCGGCAAACATTGCCATTCCGCATACCGATCCGGGGTTTGTGGCCAAGCCCTATATCGCGGTGGTGAAGCCCGCCGCGCCCGTGACATTTAACGCTATGGCTGGCATGGGCGCTCCGGTGCCGGCGCAGATCGTCATCAATCTGGGCATCGCCGAGCCGGGCGGCCAGGTCGAGGCCCTGCAGGCGCTCATGAACATCTTTATGGACGCCGATGCCGCAGCCGACGTGCTCGGCCAAACCACGCCGCAGGGCATGGTCGACGCCATCCGCCGTCACTTCTAAGGTGGGGCTGAGCCGGCACTTGGGGACGTTCCTTTTCTGCCGGCAGTTAGGGACAGTTCCCAAGTGTCGGCACATAAAGAACGTCCAACTGCCAAGTGCCACATCTGTCCCCTTTGCACCAAAATGGTGCAGATTAACCTGTCCCCAATGCACCAAGCGTGCCGCGGGGGCCGCGTTGTGACACAATGGCGTTTGTTCGATTCGTTATGCGAAAGGCCAACTATGGCAAATAAGAAAAAGAACCCTGCGCCCGAGCCGACGCCCGAGCAGCAGGCTCGCGCTGCCTCCAGCTCTCGCAAGAAGCAGCGCAAGACGTACGTGTCTAAGACCGTCAAGATCGTCCTGGTGGTCATCGGCGTGCTGGCGATGCTGCTTTCCGTCTCGGCGATGGCGTGCTCCGGCCTTATGTCGCAGGCCGAGGACACCTCGGGCTACAAGCTGACCGGCGGTGTTGCTGCAACTATCAACGGCACCAACCTCACCGAGGACACCGTGACCAAGCAGATCATGAGCATGCGCACGTCCTACGGCTACACCAAGGATAAGGATTGGGCGCAGTATCTGGTTGACAACGACCTCACGCCCAAGAAGTACCGCAAGCAACTCATCGACTCCTACACGCAGCAGATTCTGCTTCAACAGGCACAGAAGGAGAACGGCGTGACGGTGTCGGACGAGGAGGTCGAGAAGGCTTGGAAGGACGCGTGCAAGAGCGCGGGCGGCGCCAAGGCCTTTAAGAAGACCCTCAAGACCTACGGCTATACCGAGGACACCTACAAGGACTCACTCAAGGAGAGTCTGGCGCAGCAGAAACTCAAGGATGCCGTCGCGCCCACGAGCAAGCCCAAGGACAGCGAGATTGTCGATTACATCAACGAAAACCTGTCCAGCTACAACGACGCCCGCCGCTCGTCGAACATCCTGATCAAGGTTGATTCTGACGCTTCCGACGAGGACAAGGCTGCCGCCAAGGCCAAGGCGCAGGAGTGCCTGGACAAGATCAACTCCGGTGAGCTGAGCTTTGAGGACGCCGTTGAGCAGTACTCCGAGGACACCGGTTCCAAGGAGAAGAAGGGCGATGTGGGCTGGGATAAGCTCACCACCTTTGTCGACAGCTACCAGACGGCGCTCGAGGGGCTCAACAAGGGCGACGTGAGCGAAGTCATCGAGTCGACCTATGGCTACCACATCATCAAGTGCACCGACTACTTCCATGTCGATAATCAGGTTGATGACATCAACCAGGTGCCCAAGGCCATCAAGAAGTACGTCTCCAACGTGGTGAAGACGCAGGCGGCCAGTACCGCGTACAGTGAGTGGCTGGGGCAGTACAAGAAGGACGCCGACATTACCGTCAACCCCATGCCCAAGGACGTACCCTATAACGTGAGTCTGAAGGGCGTCACCAAGAGTTCGACCGACGATTCGTCGAAGACTGAGTAACCATGGGGCGGTGCTCGCGTGAGTGCCGCCCACCCTATTAGAGAGGATTTGCAGATGACCAACGAAGAGCTGCAGAAAGAAATGATCGCGGCCATGAAGGCCAAGGACAAGGTTCGCCTGTCCATCATTCGCCAGGTCAAGGCCGAGGTGAAGAATATCGAGGTCAACGAGCGTCGCGATGTGACCGAGGAAGACGTCAACAACATGATCAAGCGTCTGATTAAGCAGACGAGTGAGACACTGGAGATGTCCATTAAGGCCGGTACCGACCAGGAGCGTACCGACAACCTGACCGAGCAGGTCAAGATTCTGGAGAGCCTGCTGCCCGCGCAGGTTTCGGGCGAGGAGCTCGAGGCTCTGATCGAGCAGGTCATCGCCGAGCTGGGCGCCACGTCCAAGAAGCAGATGGGCCAGGTTATGGGTGCACTCGGCAAGGCCACTGGCGGCAACTTCGATAAGCCGGCCGCGGCAAAGATCGTCGGAGCCAAACTCGCGTAATTTGTTACGCGGTTTTACCAAACCGCGTAACGGCTCGACGCTGCAAACCCGTACACGCGGCAATCTGACGTTCAATTTCAAGGGCGCGACCATAAGGTCTGCGCCCTTTCATTTCACGTCACCTTGCTCGCGTGTACGGGTTTTCGCTGACTTATGCTCAACAAGGGCGGTTGGGCGCTCACTGGGGACAGACTTAAATGAGTGCCCAATGAGTGGGTGGAAGATTGCGGGTTCTTTACGGGAATGTAGTGTGGGCTGCGGAAACGTGGTTCTTTCCGT
>DXLT01000209.1:0-2535 GCA_019414555.1 Collinsella sp. | reverse complement strand
CATCGCAGATAGCCTGGAACACCGCGCGGCTAAAGGCGTCGGTGCAGTAGTGCTGGTTGGCGGCCTCCTTGATGACGATGCCGCCGTTGAGCACAACCTGGTTGCAAGCGTCGCACTTCTCGGCGTGGTTGGGGTGCACGGCATGCGCGTTGTCGCAGCTCACAAGCATCGAGGCGGCAAGTGCGCGATGGTACGACTCGTCGTCAAAGCCCAGCGATCCGTTGATGCGGCGCAGCGCGTCGGCCAAGAACGTCGACATGGCGCCCTGCTTGGTCTCGGAGCCAACCTCCTCGTTATCAAAGCAGCAGAAGACCGAGACGTCATGCGCGTTCTCGGCACCCAAAAATGCCTGCAGCGAGGTGTAGGCGCAGGCAAGGTCGTCGAGCTTGGGCGTCGAGATAAACTCATCGGCCCAGCCCCAAATGCGCGCATCCTGACGATTGACCAGGAACAGATCGCGGCCCAGAATTTGCTCGGGCTCAACATCCAGCTCGTCGGCGATCAGGGCGTCAAAGTCGCCCTGCTTAAGGTCGCCAGCGCTGATGAGCGGGCACAGGTCAACGGCTCGGTTGGGAGCAAAGCTCTCGTTAACGCCACGATTCATATGGATGGCAAGGCTCGGGATAATAGCGACCTCGCGCTCGGTGGAAAGCAGGCGGCTCTCAATACGGTCGCCTTCGCGTACCAACACGCGTCCAGCCAGCGCCAGCGGGCGATCGAACCAGGTGTAGTCGATCATGCCGCCGTAGGCCTCGGTGTTCAGGCGCAGCGTCTCGCCCGCGCCGTCGAGTTCGGGCACGGCCTTGACCTTAAACGTCGGCGAATCGCTGTGCGACGCCGTGAGCTGAAAATGATAGTCACCGGCAACACCGTCCTCGCCCCACGTCGCGGCCAGGTCCTCGCCCACCTTAAAGGCAACAACGCTCGAGGTGTTGCGCTGCGTGTAATAACGCCCGCCCGGCTCGATGTCCCACGCCGCATTCTCGGGCAGGTAGGTAAAGCCCGCCTCGTCGAGCTCGGCCATAATGGTCGCCGCCGTATGGAACATGCTGGGGCATGCCTCGATAAAGTCGATAAGGTCGTTGGCGGCCTCGATATCATCGGCCGTCACATGCGCGCGCTCGGGCGTTTCCTGATCCGTCATGCTCTCCCCTTTCGCTGGGTTGATGGTCCCTTCCAGCATACCCCGCCGCGCCAGCGCCGCACTCTTCATTCCGTGTTTAATCCCGCGCCGCTCGCCAAGTTGAGCCATCATGCCCGTGCACTTTTTGCGACAATTACGCTAACAGGACGAGAGGAGCCGTCATGAAGCCACGTAACATTGCCATCGCCTGCGGTGTCGCGGGAGTCGCCGTCGGCCTTGCCGCTGCCACCGGTATCGTTTATCACAAGCAAATCAAGTCCGCCGCGTCGCTCAAACGCTTGACCAGCTACGCGGATAGCTATGACCTGTACGCAATCGACATCGCCTACGACTACGATCTTGATCGCATCATCGCCGCTGGCGTGCGCGACGACCAGGCCTACATCGATGCCGTGGTGGCGCAGGTGCTGCCCGGTGTGCCGGTACATGTCCAGGCGCCCCAGTTTGCCTGCAGCGCTTTTGTCGCCGTAGATGCCGAAGGTCGCGTGCGCACCGGTCGCAATTACGACTTTAAGGACGACACCTCGGCGCTGCTGGTGCGCAATCACCCACGCGGCGGCTATGCTTCCATCGGGCTTGCCGCCCTTAACAACCTGGGCGATAACACTCCGCTTGACTCCGTCGCCGGACTCGCCGCGGCGTTGATGGGCCCGTTTGCCCAGCTCGATGGTGTTAACGAATGCGGCGTGTCCATTGCCGTACTCACTCTGGATTCCAAGCCCTGTGACCAGGACACGCAACGCCCCGTCATCAATACCTCGCTCGCCATCCGTCTGGTGCTCGACCGTGCCGCCACCACGCAAGAAGCTGTCGACCTGCTTTCCGCCTACGACATGCACGCCATGGCAGGACGCGATTACCACTTCTTTATCAACGACGCCGCCGGTGACGCGCGCGTAGTAGAGTGGGATCCGCGCGATCCGGACCGTGCTTTCAAAGCGACTCCTGTACGCCAGGTTACGAACTTCTACGCCTGCTATGGCGACGAAGTGCTGCCCAACCAAAAGAATGACGAGCTGGGCCATGGTAAAGAGCGCGCCGTCGCAATCGCCGATGTCCTTGACGCCCACGCCGGTGCCCAGGACGAGGCAGTCGCTTGGAAGGCCCTTCGCGCCGCAGCCCAAGAGCCCAATCCGGAAGACATCACCAGCAATACGCAATGGTCGGTCGTCTTTGACAATACCGAACCCGCCGCCGCTATTACGCTGCGCCGCCATTGGGGCAACGTCGATGCCTTCGCACTGTAAGGAGCCAGGCCCGTCGACCTTATGTTCCCTGACGTTGCTTACATTTCCATACGCTTGAGCTAACACGTTTTACCCCCGTATCAACAGTGTGCGGGGGTAAACTTATGCGCATGTTATAACTTGCCCGGAAGGATTCATCATGCT
>DXLT01000208.1:0-2573 GCA_019414555.1 Collinsella sp. | reverse complement strand
CAAGGTGGCCGCGCTCACGCTGCTGCTCGACTGCCTTAAGGGCGCCATCTGCGTCCTTATCGCGCGTCCGCTCATCGCGAGCGTGGGCTATGGCTTCCCCGTGAGCATCATGGCCCCCGGCGCCGCCGGCGACTGGATGCTTGGCGTCGTCTGCCTGGCAGCCGTGTGGGGCCATATCTTCTCGCCCTACCTTAACTTCCATGGCGGCAAGGGTATCGCAGTTGGTCTGGGCGTCATTCTCGCCTGGTACTGGCCCATTGGTCTGTCGCTGCTGGGCATGTTTATCGTGGCCGTCGCCATCACCAAGTTCGTGTCGGTGGGCTCGCTTGCCGCGGCTATCGGCCTTCCCATCGCTGCCTGCGCGGTCTTTCCGTACAGCAGCCTAGGACTTAAGTTTTGCATGGCGATGATCGGCATCACCGTGGTGTGGGCCCATCGCGCGAACATCAAAAAGCTCATGACGGGCAAGGAGTCCAAGCTCTCGTTTACCAAGCGCGTCACCGAGCCCGACGATAAGTAGGAGAGAGTCATGAATGTTGCGCTGATTGGCTCCGGCTCCTGGGGAACCGCCGTCGCCGGCCTTGCCGCCGCTCGAGCCGAGCGCGTGACCATGTGGGCCCATAGCGAGCAGACGGCCGCCGGCATCAATGGCGAGCACCGTAACCCCCGGTATCTGGTGGGATATGAGCTGCCCGGCAACGTCGTCGCCACGACGGACCTGGCGCAGGCGCTCAACGGCGCCGACGTCATTATCTTTGCCGTGCCCTCCACGCACCTACGCAGCGTATGCCATCAGGCGGCACCCTGTATCGCCGCCGACACCCCGGTGCTCTGCCTCACCAAGGGTATTGAGCCCGAGTCCGGCCTGCTCATGAGCGAGGTCATTGCCAGCGAGATCGGCAACGAGGCACGCGTGGCGGCACTCTCGGGCCCCAACCATGCCGAGGAGATCTGCCGCGGCGGACTTTCTGCCGCCGTCATCGCCAGCAAAGATCCGCAGATAGGGGAGACCTTTAAGGACCTGCTCCTATCCACGGCCTTCCGCATCTACCTGTCGCAGGACATGACCGGCGTCGAGGTTTGCGGCGCCATGAAAAACGTCATCGCCATCGTGTGCGGCATCTCCGCCGGCACCGGCGCGGGCGACAACACGCTCGCCCTTATCATGACGCGTGGCCTGGCCGAGATCAGCCGCCTGGTACACGCCCGCGGCGGGCAGGCCATAACCTGCATGGGACTTGCCGGCATGGGCGACCTCATTGCCACCTGCACCTCGGAGCATTCGCGCAACCGCACCTTTGGCTACGAGTTTGCCCACGGAGTGTCGCTCGACGAGTACCAGACGCGCACGCACATGGTGGTCGAGGGCGCCGTTGCGGCCCGCAGCGTCAGCGAGCTCGCCCGTTCACTGGGCGTAGACATTCCGCTCACCTTTGCCGTAGAGCAAACGCTCTACAACGGTGTTACTTTGGATAGGGCGCTCGAGATTCTCACCGACCGCGTCCCATCGCAGGAGTTCTACGGACTCACCGATTAACGCAGAAAGGTTTCTACCATGGGTTCCATCAAAATCGCTCCGTCCGTCCTTTCGGCCGACATGGCCAACCTCAAGGGCGAACTCGACAAGATCGCCGGTGCCGACTACGTGCACTTCGACGTCATGGACGGCCACTTTACCGGCAACCTCACCTTTGGCGTTGACATCCTTAAGGCCGTCAAGCGCTCCACCAACGTGCCGGTCGACGCGCACCTGATGGTGTCGAACCCCGACGAGACCGTCGATTGGTACGCCGATGCCGGTGCCGACATGATCACCGTGCACTACGAGGCCTCCACGCACCTGCACCGCACGCTCACGCATCTGCAGCAGCGCGGCATCAAGGCCGGCGTGGTGCTCAACCCCGCCACACCCGTCTGCGTGCTCGAGAGCATCATCGACGTTGTCGACATGGTGCTGCTCATGAGCGTGAACCCCGGCTTTGGCGGCCAGAGCTTTATCCCCGGTACCATCGCCAAACTGCACGAGCTCAAGGCCATGTGTGAGCGCCACGGCGTTTCGCCCCTCATCGAGGTCGATGGCGGCATTTCTTCCAAGAACATTGCCGAGGTCGTTAAGGCCGGTGCCGATGTCCTAGTGGCCGGCTCCGCTGTATTTAAGTCCGAAGATCCCGCCGCCGAGGTTGCACTGCTGCAGAAGCTGGGCAATGAGGCCGCACAGGAGGCATAAATCCTTATGACCGCAGGTCAAAACCGCATACCCGTGAATCTTGACTATGCCGCCTCGACGCCCATGCGCGCCGAGGCGCTCCTTGCGCAGCGAGAGTACGACGACAGCGAGCTTGCGGGCGTCAACCCCAACTCACTGCACTCGCTTGGCCGCAAGGCCGCCGCACGCCTGGAAGTTGCCCGTCGCGAGATCGCCCGCAGCTTTGGCGCTCGCGTCCGCCCGTCCGAGATCGTCCTGACCAACGGCGGCACCGAGGCCAACCAGCTGGCGCTCCTCGGCCTTGCCGAGGGCGCCCGTCAGCACGACCGCAAGCGCAACCGCGTGATCGTATCTGCCATCGAGCACG
>DXLT01000207.1:0-2579 GCA_019414555.1 Collinsella sp. | reverse complement strand
GCACATGCTGTGGGCGGCTATTGTTCGACAGGCGGTGGCGCGACGATGCGATGTTCGATGAAAATGCGACTGAGACGATATATGTTGACGGGTATACTTGTTCCGTTTGAATTTGCGGGGACGGAGATGGTCGCATGGCACAGTCAAATACGACGCGCACGGTGGGGCTTGCGCTCGAGGGAGGCGGCTACCGCGGTATGTATACGGCGGGCGTGCTCGACGTTTGGATGGAGCACGGTTTGACCTGCGACCATATGGTGGGTGTCTCGGCGGGTGCGGCGTTTGGCTACAACTTTAAATCGCGCCAGATCGGCCGCGCCATTCGCTACAACAAAGCCTATTGTGCCGATAAGCGCTATGCGAGCGTGACGAGCTGGTTGCGAACCGGCGACATGTTCAATGCCGATTTTGCCTATCACGAGGTGCCCATCGAGCGCGATCCCATCGATTTGGAGACATATCGCGCCTGCCCCATGCGGTTTACGTGCGTGTGTACCGATATCGAGACGGGCAAGGCCGTCTATCACGATCTGCCGTATGGCGACGAGCGCGATATCGAGTGGATCCGGGCGTCGTCGGCAATTCCCGTGGCGACGCGTCCCGTTGCTATTGACGGGCATAAGTATCTGGATGGTGGCGTGGCTGATTCTATTCCCAGTGCATGGCTGTTTGCGCAGGGGTATGACCGCAATATCGTGGTACTCACGCAGCCAGCGGGCTTTGTGAAGCAGCCCAACAGCGTGATGCCCATGCTGCGACGCGTGTTCCGTCACTATCCGGAGTTTGTCGCAGCGCTTGAGCATCGGCATGAGGTCTACAATACCACGCTCGATGACCTGGCACGTCGCGAGGCTGCCGGCGAGATCTTTGTGGTGCGGCCGAGCGAATCGGTGAAGGTGCCGTCGCTGTGTCGCGAGCCCGATGAACTTGAACGCATCTACCAGATTGGTCGCCGCGATGCGGAGGCGACCTTGCCGGCACTGGAGGCATATCTGGCAGAGTACTGGCGGGGTAAGGGTCGCATGCGGAAAGCGCATCCCGGAATGGAGGCTCAAACTGGGATGCGCTTTCCATTGCTGAAGATATGAGGCTGCGAATCAGCTGCTCGGCCTAGACTTACGCCTGCTGCCAGGTGTCGACGAGCTCCTTGGCCGCGGCGTAGGGGTCATCGGCGCTGCAGACGGCACTCACCACAAAGAAGCCGTCGACGCCGGTGGCCTTGAGCTGCGGCAGGTCGGCCTTTTTGACGCCGCCGCCCACCACGATGGGCACAGGGCTGGCTACATGGAGCGCAGCCAGGTCCTCAAAACTCTTGGTGATGATGGAGCCGTCTGCCGCGCGTCCACAGTCGCGCTTGGTCTCGGTCTCATGGAGCGGGCCGATGCCTAGGTAGTCGACTAGGCTCATGTCGGCGGTCTTGACGTACTCGAGCATTTCCTCGCAACGGGCCGAAAGGCCCACGATGGCATCTGGCCCCAGAAGTTTGCGGCAGACTTCGACGGGAATATCGCTCTGACCCACGTGCACGCCGTCGACAGCGATACCCTGTTCGCGTGCGGCGAGTACGCAGTCCAGACGGTCGTCGATAAGCAGGGTGACCTTGCCGGTCTTGCCGGCGCGAGCGATAGCCTGCGCGGCATCGCCCGTCAGCGCGATGATCTCGCGGGCACTTGCCACCTTGGAGCGCACCTGGATGCAGGTAAAGCCGGCGTCGAGTGCCTGGGCCACCACATCGCCCACGGGACGCCCGAGCGTGTTTTCGGGGCCGAGTACCAGATAGGCCGAGATATCAAGGTTGTCGCGGATGCTCATCGTGCTTCCTCCTGCTTTTTGATCTGTGCTTCCATGCGCTCGAGCTTGCCGGTCATGGTGTCGGTAAATCCGGGCCGAATATCGGCTTTGAGCACGACTTCGGTGCGGATGCCCTTGCTCGCCAACACAAATGTCGCGTCGCGCACGACCTGCATGACCTCGTCCCAGTCGCCCTCGATCTCGGTGAACATGGAGGTGGTGCGGTTGGGCAGGCCGCTCTCGCGAATGACACGCACGACCTCGGCGACCTCGGCGGATAGCTCATCGCCGGTGCCGCACGGGGCGATGGCCACGGCGACGAGCGTGTTCATGCCGGCATTGGTTGCGGGCTCGGACATGGCCTATGCCTCCTCGAGCTCGAGTCGGTTATCGGCGATGTCTTGGGCGGTTGCGCGGTAGAGCTCGTCGATAAAGGTGACCTTAAAGCTTGCCGGGGCGTCGGCGACAGTGGCGGCACGCGTGCCGGCCACGTTGTAGACGGCGGTGCCGCAGACGGCTGCCGTAAACGGGTCGGCGGCGCAGGCGTACACGGCCAGCACGCCGCCCTGCGAGCAGCCGCAGCCGGTGATCTTGGACATGAGCGGGCTGCCGCCGTGAGACTTGGCCACCGTCGTGCCGTCGGTGATCAGGTCGACTTCGCCCGAGACCACAACGGCGCCGCCGGTGTAGCGGGCGAGCGCCACGGCGGCATCGCGGGCGGCGTCGACCGTATCGGTGGTATCGACACCACGCACGCGGCTCAGATCAGCCGCCTCGCCCTCAAGACC
>DXLT01000206.1:0-2598 GCA_019414555.1 Collinsella sp. | reverse complement strand
AATATTGCTCTGAAACGGGATGCCGTTTCTCCGACGCGCCTCAAACGGAAAGCGCATCCCATTCCGGAGCTCCAAAACGGGATGCGCTTTCCGCGCGGAAGAATTGTCGCAGCTGCGTTAAGCAGTGTCGCTCGTTACTCGCCCAGAATCAGCGCCGCGAGCTCTGCCTGGGTGTCCACCACGTAGTCGGCGCCGGCGGCTTCCAGCTCTGCGCGGCCGCGGAAGCCCCAGCTGACGCCCGCGCTCTTAAGGCCGGCGTTGTGGCCGGTCAGGATATCGACATTGGAATCGCCCACATAGAGCGTGGTTGCCGGATTGGCACCCAGCTCCTCCATCACATGTAGCGTGACGGGTGCTTCGGGCTTGGGCGGAAACGCATCGACACGGCCCTGTACCAGCGCAAAGCGCTCGGAACCAAAATACTTCTCGATAAGCGGAGCCGCCGAGATGTGGTCCTTGTTGGTGAGCACGGCAAGCTGCACGCCCGCGGCACGCAGGCGGTCGAGCATCTCGATTGTGCCGGCATAGGGGGCGGTGTGGTCCTCCTTGTGCTCGCCGTAGTAAGCCCTAAACTCGGCAAGCGTCTGCTCAAACATACGGCCGTCGCCCGCATACTCGGCAGGCATAAAGCGCTCAACCAGCTTGAGCATGCCGTTTCCCACCTTGTAGCGGTACTCGTCGACGGCAAACGTAGGCCAGCCGTGCGTCTCGCAGGTATGGTTGCCGGCGGCCGCCAGGTCTTCGAGCGTGTTGAGGATGGTGCCGTCCAGATCAAAAATCACATGGGAAAAAGCTGCTGCCATGAAAGCTCCCGTCATTGGGTTCCAAAACGCACCCCATGATACTGGGCATACGTGCCGGGCATGTTTGGAATCTGAATATCTTTAATAGCCCTGAGCCTTTGTTGTTAGCAAATTCTCGGCAGCTGCTCTCCTACGAGCATGTCGAGGATGCGAGTCGATCCCCAGCCGGTGCGCACGCGCACGGCGGGTCGAGCGCTCGATCCAAGCGGCACCACGCGGCCGATAATCGCGGCGTTCTCGCCGTAGCGGGCGGAACGCATGGCGGCTAGAGCCGCATCGGCTTGCTCGGCCGGCACGACGGCAACCATCTTCCCCTCGTTTGCCACCTGCAGCACATCGTAGCCGAGCATCTCGCAGGCAGCCTGCACGTCGGGACGCACGGGCACGGCATCCTCGTCGACCTCCATGGCAACATTGCTGGCCTGGGCAAACTCGTTGAGTGTGGACGCTAGGCCACCGCGCGTGGGGTCGCGAAAGCAACGCGTGCCGGGCGCTGCGGCCAGAACGTCGGCAATCAGGTGGTTGAGCGGCGCGGCATCGCTTTCGATCGTGCTCGAAAACGCCAAGCCCTCGCGTTGGCTCATGATGGCGATGCCGTGGTCGCCGAGTGTGCCCGACACCAGGATGACGTCGCCGGGCCGGCAGTTGGCACCGCTGAGCGTCACGCCTGCGGGCACCTCGCCTACGCCAGCGGTATTGATGTAGACGCCGTCGGCACCGCCACGCTCGACCACCTTGGTGTCGCCGGTGATAATCTTCACGCCTGCCTCATGTGCCGTTTCGGCCATGGTCTGCACAATCTGGCGCAGCTTGTCCATGGGATAGCCCTCTTCGAGGATAAAGCCGCATGAGAGGTAGCGCACGTTGGCGCCTGAGGTCGCGACGTCGTTGACGGTTCCGCACACGGCAAGGCGGCCGATGTTGCCACCGGGGAAGAACTGCGGCGAGACCACAAAGCTGTCGGTCGACATGGCGATGCGCCCGCTCGCGGGCAGCGCGGCGACGCCGGCATCGTTGCCCTCGAGCAGCTCGGGCGACCCAAAGGCATCCAAAAAGACCTCGTCGATGATGCGTTTCATCATCTGGCCGCCGGAGCCGTGACCCAGCAGGACGGTGCTATCGGTAACGCTATGGGACATATCGAAAACTCCAATCGTGGGTGGAATTATATGGGTGAGGCTCAGCGTCGACCGGTCCGCCGTTCGTTAGAACGGCGGAACCAATTAGCCTCGGTAGCGGAAATATGCTGCGCAGCTGCCCTCGGAGCTCACCATGCACGGGCCGACGGGGTGCTCGGGTGTACAAGCGCGGCCGAACAGAGGGCAGTCGCTCGGCGTAATGGCCCCGCGCAGCACGTCGCCGCAGCGGCACCCACGCGGCTCGACCGTCGTCTCAACGGGCACGTCAAAGCGAGTGCGGGCATCAAAGCGCGAGAACTCGGGGCGGATGGAAAGGCCCGAGTTGGCAATCGGCCCCAGCCCGCGCCACGTGGTGTCGCATGGCTCAAACACCTGCTCGACCAGCTGGCGCGCCACGGGGTTGCCGTCTGTGTTGACGCCACGGCGGTAGGCGTTGTCGATTGCGGGCTGCCCCTCAACAACCATCTGGACCAGCATGCAGATGCCCTGCAGAATATCGACCGGCTCAAATCCGGTGACTACGCCTGGGGTCTCGAACTCATCGACCAAAAAGTCAAAGGGGGCTAAGCCCGTGATGGTGGCGACGTGTCCCGGAAGGATAAAGCCGTTGATAGTGGTCTCGGGATCGTTGGCGATGGCGCGCAGCGCCGGCGGCG
>DXLT01000205.1:0-2612 GCA_019414555.1 Collinsella sp. | reverse complement strand
CGACGAGGGCGTTTGCGTTAATGCCAAAGCAGTTGTCGAGGATAAAGCTGCCGCCGATCGTCCATATGACGGCGCGCGCGATGTTGATGAAGATGCTGGATGAAGGGAGTGGGTTATCGTCGCGGTTAAGCAGGTGGCGCAGGGTCTTGGACGCGACCTTGGCGGCAACGGCGGTTCCGATAGCCAAGATACCTGCCCAGATGATGTTGTGGACCCATCGTTGTGCAAAGAAATGAAGAATTGGCTCAAACAATTCCATGTAGGGAAACCTCCTAATGATCGTCCAACCATGATACCCACCAAAAAGCCCGTCCGATCACATTGGACGGGCTTCTGCGCTCGATATAAGGGTTAACGAAAACCACCACAAAGGTGCCTGTCCCCTTTGTGGTGGTTTTCTAGGTCGTTAGCTCAGCAGCATGCGGTCGTTGGCGAGCTCGCCGCCCGAGACCTCCTCGAACTTCTGCAGCAGGTCGGCAACGGTGAGCGACTTCTTCTCGTCGCCTGCCACGTCGTAGATTACGTGGCCCTCGTGCATCATGATCAGACGATTGCCCAGACGGATGGCGTCGTTCATGTTATGCGTGACCATGAGCGTGGTCAGGTGATGCTCGTCGACGATTTCCTCGGTCAGATTGAGCACCTTAGAGGCCGTCTTGGGGTCGAGCGCCGCGGTGTGCTCGTCGAGCAGCAGCAGGCGTGGCTTGGTGAGCGTGGCCATGAGCAGGGTGAGTGCCTGGCGCTGGCCGCCCGAAAGCAGGCCGACCTTGGCGTTGAGGCGCGTGTCCAGACCAAGGTCCAGGCGCTTGAGCAGCTCAACGTACTCGTCCTTCTCGGCTTTGGTGACGCCCCACGAAAGACCGCGACGCTGGCCGCGGCGCTTGGCGAGTGCCAGGTTCTCGGCAATCTGCATGTCGGCTGCGGTGCCGCGCATGGGGTCCTGGAACACGCGGCCCAGATACTTAGCGCGTTGTGACTCGCTCAGGCGCGAGATGTCGGTACCGTCGAGCTTGATAACGCCCGAATCGAGCGGATACACGCCGGCGATCATGTTGAGCAGCGTGGACTTGCCGGCGCCGTTGCCGCCAATCACGGTTACAAAGTCGCCGTCGTTAAGGGTGAGGTCGACGCCGGTGAGCGCGCGCTTCTCGGTGACGGTGCCCTTGTTAAAGGTCTTCTTGACGTGTGAGAGCTTAAGCATCTGCCTCATCCCCCTTCGTGTAGGAGCTGCGGAGCTTATAGCGCTCCCAAACCACGGGCACGCACAGGGCCACGGCGACGATCACGGCGGAGAGCAGCTTCATGTCGTTGGCGTCCATGCCCAACTGCAGCACGATGGCGCGGATGAGGAAGTACACCACGGAGCCAAAGACGGCGGAGGCAAGACGGACGCTAAACTGCGTGAGGCCGCCGGGCAGCAGGCGGCCGAGCACCTCGCCGATAACAATGGCGGCAAGACCGATAACGATGGCACCGGTGCCCATGCCAATGTCGGCATACTTTTGGCTCTGGCAGATGAGCGCGCCCGAAAGGCCGATGAGGGCGTTGGAGAGCACGAGGGCGATCATCTTGGTGGAGTTGGTGTTGACGCCCAGAGCGCGGATCATGTACTCGTTGTTGCCGGTGGCGCGCAGCGCCGAGCCGATCTCGGTGCCAAAGAACCAATACAGGATGGCGACGATAGCCACAGCGAGCAAGATGCCCAGGATGATGGCGACGGTGGACTGCGGCAGGCCCGTCATGTTGCTGACAGACGAGAAGATGGTGCCCTTGGCAAGGATGGGCGTATTGGATTTGCCCATGATGCGCAGGTTGATGGACCACAGGCTGATCTGCGTCAGGATTCCGGCGAGGATCGCGGGAATCTCAAAGACCGTGGTCAAAATGCCCGTGACCGCGCCCGCGATGGCGCCGGCGCACATGCCGGCCAGCACGGCGAGCAGCGGGTCGACGTTGTTATTGACGATGAGTACGGCGCAGACGCAGCCGCCGAGGGCAAAGCTGCCGTCGCAGGTCATATCGGGGATGTCGAGCAGGCGGAACGTGATAAACACGCCAAGCACCATAATGCCCCAGAGGACGCCCTGCGAAACGGCGCCCTGCAATGCAATAAGCATGCTTCATACCTCCTAGGATAGGGTGGACACGTGAGTCACCATGATAGCGGTAACAATGCATAAAAGAGCTGCGGACGGATGTTTTGTCTCATCCGTAACAAGCAGGGCGAACGCCGGTCTTTGGCGTTCGCCCCTGTGGCTCAGATATTGAATAACGCAGCTATGGCGCGAGTGCGGGTCCTAGACGCGTTACCGCGCATGGCGCTACTCGTCCAGAGCGGAAAGGTCGATGCCCAGCGCCTCGGCCATCTCGTCGTTCTTGACGACGACCAGGTCCTTGCTCGAGAGGTGCTTGATCGGCAAATCCTCGGGCTTGGTCTCGCCCTTCAGGATCTTAACGGCCATCTCGCCCGCGGCGTAGCCCAGGTCCTCATAGTTGATGGAGAGGGTGAACAGGCCGCCGGCCATGCACATGCCCTCCTCGCCGGTTACGAAGGGGAGCTTATTCTCCTTGCAGATCTGGCCGACCTGCGAAGCGCCCGCGGCGATGGTGTT
>DXLT01000204.1:0-2637 GCA_019414555.1 Collinsella sp. | reverse complement strand
TGCTGGCGCCAACGTTTGCCGAGCTCGACCTGTGCCGTCATGATGCGGCGGAAGCCGGCGTTTCGCTGGGTATTGACTACAAGACGCCTACATCGTGGCTTCGCTCGCTTTGGGAGCTTTTGGGCGACGGGCGCGGTTTCGTGGACAACCTGCAACGCCAGATGCTGTTTTCGGACATGGTAGCGCGCCTCGACGACGCCGACCTGCAGCCGCTTTCGCGCAGCCAGGGCACGGTGCGTATGCTCGCGCGTATGGCTCGCGATGTGCTGCCGGGTGTGGCAGGGACAGGCGCCGAGCGTTGCTGCGACAACGTTTGCAAGCCCAAGCCCAAAAGCGACGCCGAGGCTCGCGTGTTTGAACTTTTGTGCGCCTATGCGCGCGGTTTGGACCGTCGAGATATGGTCGAGCCCTGCGAGGCGGCTGACATTATGGCCGGCGCTTTGGCCGACAACCTGCCGGGGTGCGCCCGCGCCGTTTGCGTGTGCGGCGTCACGTCATTTACGTATAGCCTGCTCGAGCTGCTGTCCGCCGTGGCAAACAACGGGGGAGAGGTTGTCGTGCTGCTTGCCCGCGAGCAAGCGGCGATGCGCGAGGAGCTTGCCGCGGCATTTGATGTCCGCGGTGTGCTGTTTGAGATCGCGCCGCTGGGGGAGGGCGCCGCCGCGCCCCAGACTGCCTCCAAGTCCGCTGCTCAGCCTGCCTTTATTGAGGTCGCCGGCCCCCATGCCCGTGCCCATGCTTATGCGGACGTCATCGATAAGTTGGTGAAAGCGCACAAGGAGTCCAAGGACGATAAAGCTGCTGCAACACCCGCCGACCCCGTACGCGTGCTCGTTGTTTCTGCCCGGGCACCCCAGCTGTTCGGCGAGCTTGCCGCTCGTTTGGCGGCGCGCCACGTTGCTGCCGAGACGGCCGAGTTCACGGCGTTTTCCCAATCCATTGCGGGCAGGCAGTTCACGGCGCTCGCCAACCTGATCGAGCGTATGAAGGCCGCCGACGAAGGGGCAGCTTCTAAGACTGAGTGGTGGCCCGCTCCGGAGCTTACCGACTGGATTTACAGCCCGCTTTCGGGTGCCGACGCCGCCAGCGCGCGCACGTTCGACAAGAATATGCGACTGTCGCGCAGCAAGACCACTGCGGGCGTCAAGAGCCTGCTGCAGAGCGTGCAGGGCCAGGTGAGGGGCGCGCGTAAAGCGGCGAGCGACGAGAACTGGTTTAAGAACGTGCCGTGCGTGATCTCGGACGTGTTCCAGGCGCTGTGGCGCGACAAACCCGTGACGGCGCTCAAGGCCATGCTTGCCGTTGCCGAGGCACTGCCCGATCGCGCACTTGGCGGTCTCGACGGTCAGGCCCGTCGCCAGGCGGAGGTGGCCCTGCTGCGCCACGTCATCGACATCCTTATGAATGGCGCTCGCGCGCTCGACGTGTCGCAGGCTGCGACCGTGCCCGTGCTCGATGGCGTTCGCACCAAGGTGGACAAGCGTAGCGCCGCCTACGATTACGAGACCTACGAGGTTGACCGTGCGCCACGCGCCCAGGTTCGCTTTGCTTCGCTTGCCGATGCGGCGGCTCTGCGCCCCGGCAGCTACGATGCCGTGCTGTTTGCCGACGTCGACCTGGACAGTTATCCGCTCTCACATGAGGAGGGCCCGCTGGCAACGCTGACGGCAGAGTTAGATCGCAGCGGTGTGACGCTTGAGCCTGCCGCCTTGTTGCGCGTGCGCTTTGGCCGCGCGATGCAGGCCGCGCGCGGTCCGGTTGCGCTTGCCCGCGTGACGCACGATCGCCAGGCGCGCGAGTGCTACCCGGCTGCCGTGTGGACCGAGTTGCGGGCGCATGCCGAGGCCACTAACGATGCTAAGGCCGCTGACGCCGACAAGGCCGCTGACGACGCTAAGGCCGTTGGCGCCGACAAGGCGAAGTGCGTGGGTGAGGGCGATATCGTAAGGGACTTCGATCCCGCGGCAGGCGAAGGTCTTAGGCGCGAGCGCGTGACCTGCGAAGCTCCTCAGCATCTGAGCGATGAAGCCATTCCGTATCTGGTCCTGCGCCGTCGCGATGGCGAGGGCGAGGATGCGCCGCTGGTGCCGCGCCTGACGTCTGCCTCGCAGATCGAGGCCTATTCGACCTGCCCGCTGTGCTGGTTCGTCTCGTATCGCGTCAAACCCCAGTCGATCGACGCCGGCTTTGGCAACATGGAGAAGGGCAACTTTGTCCATGACGTGCTGGAGCACTTGCATGCCCGTCTGCCCCAGGAGGGCATGGAGCGCGTGACGCCCGAGAACCTGCCACGTGCTCAGGAGCTGCTGCACGAGGTCTTTGCCGAGACCCTGGCCGAGCACGCCGGCAAGCGCGGTACCGAGGGCCCGCTGGTGCCGCTCTCTCCAGTGGAGGAGCGCCAAGTGGCCGAGATTTTGCCGCAGCTGGAGGGCGTGCTTGCCTATGAAGCCGAGGCGCTCGCGCCCTTCGCGCCGCGCTACCTGGAGTTTGCGTTCAACGAGCTCCAGGTCGAGTATGCCGGCTGGCCGCTTGGCGGGCGCATCGACCGCGTGGACGTGGACGCCGAGAATCGCGCCGTGGTAATCGACTACAAGCATCGCACGGGCGTTGAGGAGTTTAAGCTCGCCGACCCTACGG
>DXLT01000203.1:0-2653 GCA_019414555.1 Collinsella sp. | reverse complement strand
CGAAATCGTTCAAAATGAGGGTTCAGAATTTGTGATGGCAGATCTATCTGTGGAACATAGGGCGGCCCCGCTGCGGTGTTTCCCGCTGCGAGGCCGCTCGTGAGCAAGTAGTGTTTGTCGCAGGCGTTGCTATTTCGCGAATAGGTTCTTGAGGTTGAACTCGGCCTGTACCGTGCGGAGCATGAGGTCGGTGTCGTCGAGGCCCAGATGCTGCTCGTTGGCGTCGGCGGCGAGGGTTCCACGGCGGCGCGCCCAGTTCTCGAGCGCGGCGGGCGCGGATTCGCGGGGGAGCGAGCGGACGTCGGCATCCAGGCTGCGGCAGATCTGGCGCGAGTCGATGACGATGATCTTGCCGGCGCGGCGTGCCTCGGCGTAACCGTCCAGGTGGATCTTGAACCAACTGTCCTCAAAGGCGGCGTTGTGTGCCATGTACGGGTACTTCTTCATAAGCTTGAGCAGCTGCTTTTGCAGCTCTTTGTTCTCGCGGAACGGCTTTTTGCCGTCGATGTCGTCCCAGGTGATGTGGTGGATATTCGACAACGGCACATCCTCGCCGCGGTAGATATCGGGCAGGCCGCAGTAGTGTGCCTCGGCGTCGTGCGGGACGGCGTCGCTGGTGAGCTCCATGATTTCCCAACCCACATTGATGATATAACCGCGCTCGGGTGCACGGCCGGTGGTCTCGATGTCGATACCGAGCACGGTGCCCTGGATGGGCTTGCGGGCGTAGGCCACGCCGAGCGCGTCGCGGTCGCCGCGGATCTCGCGCATGACCGACGCGGCGGTGCGCTTTTGCATCTTACCGATGGCGGTGCAGGTGTCGGCATCGGACAGGCCGCGCGAAAGCGTCGCGGGCGTCACGTTGCGCAGGCGCGCCTCGCCAATCTGGTCGCACAGGTCGCGGTTGCGGTCAGCCAGGTCGCGCACGGTGGCAAAGTCGAAGCTGGGGTCGCCCTCGGCGGTAAAGTACTCGGTTTCGAGCACCTTAAGGGCCTCCTCGCCCTTCTGGCGCTCGGACTCCATGGCGCCGTGATCGCCATAGATAAACATGGGGATAAACGGCTGACGCTCGTATTCGAGTGCTTGTGAAACGTTCATATAACTGCTCCTTGGACGGGCCGCACCGCGCGGCTCGGGTTCATTGAGATGTGGCGAGATGATAGTTTACCATGGGCAACTATTGGCATCGCGCCTAGGATAACTACAATACCCTAGTTGACCGCTAGGACTTTTACAATGCTGCCGAAAGACACGAAAGGTTCCATCCGTCATGGATTTACTGATTGATATTCTGCTCGACGCCGGCAAGGACACGCTGTCGCTGGTGCCGTTTTTGTTGGTGACGTATCTTGCTCTCGAGACACTTGAGCACGTTGCGGGCGACCGCGTCAACGGCGCTATCAAGCGCGCCGGCGCTGCGGGTCCCGTGGTTGGCTCGCTGCTGGGCATGGTGCCGCAGTGCGGATTTTCGGCCATGGCAGCAACGCTGTACGCCGGCCGTGTCGTGACGCTGGGCACGCTGGTCGCCGTGTTCCTCTCGACCTCCGATGAGATGCTGCCGCTGTTGCTCGCCGAGCAGGTGCCCGTGCAGACCATGGCGATGCTTTTGGCTTCGAAGGCACTGATCGCGCTGGTCACGGGCTTTATCGTGGACGCGGCTATCCGCGGCCTTCGTCGTAATGCCCGCGCGCATGCGGCGATTCGCCGTACCGTGCTGGGGACCGCTGCCAATCCGGCTCATGTGAACTGCGCGCACGACGACCATACCGGGGGCGACATCATTGATGAAGTGGCCGAGGCGGGCGTGAGCGCCGATCACATCCACGAGTTGTGCGAGCGCGACCATTGCGGTTGCGATGATGATGAAGATGAACACGAGCGCGACCACGGACACAGCCATGACCACGGTCACGCAGGCGAGCATGAGCACCACCACGGCCATGGGCACGACCACGGTCACTCCCACGAAGGTGCGCCCGTCCTGTCGATTATCCGCAGCGCGATCTCGCACACCGTGCAGGTTTCGGTTTTTATTTTCCTGGTGACGCTGATTCTAGTTGCCGTGCTCGAGACCTTCGGAGAGTCCGCGATCGAGCAGTTCCTGCGTGGCAACGAGACGCTCGCCGTCTTGGGCTCGGCACTCGTCGGCCTGCTCCCCAACTGCTCGGCCAGCGTGGTCATTACGCAGCTGTACCTGGAGGGCGCGCTACAGCTGGCGCCGATGCTCGCCGGCACGCTCATTTCCGCCGGCGTGGGCTATCTTGTCCTGTTCCGCACCAACCGCAGCGCTCGTGAAAACGCCGTGTTCCTGGTCATGATGTACGTCATCGGCGCCGGCTGGGGCCTTATCCTATCCGCCTTCGGCCTCTAAGTAGGCCTAAAAAATGGGCTTCAAATAGCCATGCTCGGCGCCTGCGCAATGCGGCGACGCATGGCATTTTGAAGCCCGTTTTTTGTTGAGCCATGGATTCCGAGCGCTCACACCGCTCAAAACAAAAAGGTAGATTTCCGGGCATGTCCCGAAAATCTACCTTGGTTAGCGCAGCAGCTCGGTGAGGTTGCGCTTAAAGCGGGCCCGGTCTTCGCTGGTAAATGCCGCCGGACCGCGAGTGCGACAGCCTCGTGGGCGTGAAGAGCGTGCGGGGCGAAAAGA
>DXLT01000202.1:0-2657 GCA_019414555.1 Collinsella sp. | reverse complement strand
ATCCAGTCTTCGATGCCCAACGCCACCACGCGCTCCCACTGGGCGGGCGAAGTGATGTTGTGCATAAGGTAATAGTCGATATGGTCGGTCCGCAGGCGCCGCAGTTGCTCATCGAAGAACCGGTCGAAATCCTCCGCGCACTTGCACGAAGCATGCGGCAACTTGGTCGCCAGCAACACCCGGTCACGCAGCCCCAAGCGCTCAAGCGAGGCGCCCACGCACGCCTCGTTACCGGGATAGAGATACGCGGTGTCCAGATAATTAATCCCCTGCTCCACCGCACGGGAAATGATGGCATCGGCTGTCTTCGCATCCGGACGTCCCGGCGCACCGGGAAACCTCATGCAGCCCAGACCCAGAGCAGATATACGGTTACCACTTTTGGGGTCAACGCGGTATTGCACGGCCCCTCCCTTCGCCATCAGCGCCCCGGCAAGGCGAAACACAATGGTCACGCGGCCGAAACATCGTGGAATCGCAATCGAGAACGTATCGTAACGCAGTAGAAATCGAGCTGTCACGGCACCGCTTTAACATCAGCAAAAAGCCCGATGAAAGGGGCCGGGCATGACCACGCGCATGTCTTTGCGGTCTGCCCCGCGGCATAAGCGCACAGCGCAATAGTTTCTTTTTCATAACAGCCGCCCCGCGCACACATCAATCACCCCGGCAGCATACAATCCATCAGGCGCCCCGCACGCGGGCGCCTTTTTGTGAGGAGATGATTCACATGCAGATCAACAAGGTCGCCTTTATCGGCAAGGGCGGCGTCGGCCTGCTCTACGGCAGCATGATTGCCAAGGCCCTCGGCAATGACGCCGTCGAATACGTTATGGATGACGCCCGTTTTGAGCGTCACGCGGGCGATGCGCTCACCGTCAACGGAAAGCCTTGCGATCTCACGTCCGTCCGCGCCAGCGAGGCAGCGCCCGCCGATCTGGTCATCCTGACGCTCAAGACCACCGGTCTCGACCAAGCACTCAAGACTATGGAGCGTGTCGTGGGACCCAACACGCTCATCGCCTCGCTGTGCAACGGCATTACGAGCGAGCAAAAGATTGCCGAGCGCTTTGGCTGGAGCACACCGTCCTGGGTATCTGCCAAGGCATGGACGCCGTGTTCCTCAGCGGAGAGCTCACCTTTACCAATGCGGGCGAGATTCGCTTTGGCGCGGCAGCGGGCACCAAGCCCGCAACCGTTACCGCCATCGACGAGCTCTATACGCGCTGCGGCATCGCCCATACCGTCGAGAGCGACATTGCGCACCGCATGTGGGCCAAACTCATGCTCAACGACGGCATCATCCAGACCTGCATGGCCTACGGCGGGACCTACGGAAGCGCCACGGAGCCGGGCTCCGAGCAGCGCCGCTGTTTTGTCTCCGCCATGCGCGAGACGCTTGCGGTTGCCAACGCCGAGGGCGTTGAGCTGACCGAGGCAGACCTGACGCAAATGGTGCACCTCATCGAGGGAATCGACCCCGCCGGTATGCCCTCGATGGCGCAGGACCGCATCGCACAACGAAAAACCGAAGTCGAGGAGTTCGCGGGCACCATTTGCCGCCTGGCCGCCAAACACGATATCCAAGTGCCGCAAAACGATTGGCTCTACCAGAGGATTCGCGAAATAGAAAGCAGCTGGTAGTGCTCGGCATACTGTAGCCAGCAGATCCAATGGCAAAGCCGCCGCAAGGGGCACTCCCCTCGCGGCGGCTTCCTTTTTCATCTTTGGTCAAAAATCAGCTTCACAACGGTTAGAGCTGCGACTCCGACGCCTGGTCCTCATCGTCGCGACAAAGGACTACACCTGCACTTCCCAGCAGCGCGGCCGCGATCAGCGCGCCGACCACGATAGGAGCAGCCCCGCATGTCCCCTGCATGCCCGCGACGAGCGCGGCCGTGGGACCAAGGCAGCCAAGCATCAACGCGACGGCGGCAACGGCGATATCTCGAGCATTCACAAGACCACTTCCTCCAAGAGAAAGACCTTATTTCTCATGAACTAGTGTGCCCCGCGCCCATATGCGCGACGTACCGTCACGGTAAGGGCTCTGTTAGCTCAGGCGCATACATAGAACGGACGTCTTTACGTTGCCCTAAAGCTCGGTAAAGACACCCGTCCGCCAAATATCCGTGATGCAGAAAAATTACCAACCGGTGTAGTAGTCGGTGGTTCCGGCAGCGCAGCCGGAGTCATAGACCTTGCAATCACCCTTGGAGCCCGTAAAGGTCGAGCCCTGGGCCATATCGCCCGCGGCAACAACGTAATAGCCGTCGGAATCGCGCCAGAAGCCCTCAGAATCCTGAGTCCATTCGCCCGTGCGATAGTGATAAAGCACATTGCTGCTGTAATAGGTCTCGCGGCGCCCGTTGTAGTTATTGACACCCGCAGAGCGCGTCAGGCCCGATCCGTTCGTGCAGGACGCGGCAGACGCGTAGGACGGAGTGTAACCGGCGTTGTAGTACGAAGCCTCGGCAGCCTCCGCCTCGGCGGCAGCCTCGAGCGCTTCGCGCTTGGCATCCTCAAGCGCAGTGCGCAGCTCATCGAGCTCGGTCGACTTGGCGTCGACCTCCCCCATCGTCAACAGGCTACCCGCGCCGTCGATACAGCCCTGCAGCACAGCGCGCTCGTCATCGGTGGCATAGTCGCCATACATA
>DXLT01000201.1:504-2678 GCA_019414555.1 Collinsella sp. | reverse complement strand
TACATCCCCGGCTGCCCGCCCAGCCCCGCGCAGACCGTCTACGGCTTTGCCATGGCGCTCGGTCTGCTGGACCAAAAGCTCCATGCCGAGACCACGGTGGAGGCCGCCGGCGAGCAGGCCGATATCCTGCACCCCGGCGTGCCGTACAAGCTGCGCGTTGCCATCGAGCGCGAGGCTCGCGCCATGAGCGGCTACCGTTACGGCCGCGACCTGGCCAACGAGTTTATGGATACGCTCGAGGGCGCGCCCAAGGGCGATATCCGCGGTGCCATGGCGCTGCTCATCGACAAGCAGGACGATCCGCGCCGCGTCGAGGTGTACTCGGCGCTGCAGGATCTGGTGCTGGCCGGAGGTCGCTAGATGGAGCTCACGGACCGCTCTGGTTACTTTGCGGGCCCCGGTATGCTTGGCGGCTCCTTTGGTGATGCCTCGCGCGCAAGCGACGAGGCCGCCGAGGGCGTCGCCGACCCCTGCCTGGGCCATGCGCCCGACCAGGTGGTCTTCTATGAGCTCACGCGTAAGTTTGTGGAGACCGAGGAAGACGTTCCCCAGGAGGCCTGCGACGTGCTGTACTACACGCTCGCCGTGGGCCACCACACCGGCGTGCTCGATTGCTTTGAGCCGCGCCTGTCGGTGCCGGTGGATGTGTTCTATTCGCTCGTCGACGCGCTGCCGGAGGGGGAGGCCAAGACCAAGTTCGAGGCCATCCGCTCCTTTGGCGAGTGCCAGCTCGACAAGGCGGCGGTGCCGTCGCTGCTCGAGGCCTGCGATGCGCTGCTCGACGAGCGCGGTTTTCGCGGGTCGGCTAAGGCCGGCATCTCGGTGTTCGACGACGACTTTGGCCTGCATGCCCAGCAGGTCGCGTTCTTAATGAAGTTTCGCGATCTGATTGAACGCGTGCGCGATGTGTCGGGCGTGTATCTGACGGGGAGGTTGCAGTAATGGGTCGCGTTGTGGATGGTCGTGTGAACGGCGCCCCGTTTGCGGGCATTGTGCTCACGGCGGGAAGCGTGCTGCGTGCTGACGATGCCGCCGGCCCCGTGCTCTCCAAAAAGATGGAGGACGCGCCGCTTGCCGGCTGGTACACCATCGATGGCGGTCAGACTCCCGAGGATGACATCATCGAGGTCAAGCGTGAGCGTCCGCCGCGTTTGGTTTTGGTCGATGCCGCCGATATGGCGCTGCCCGTCGGCGCCATTCGCCTGCTCGACAAACGTGATGTGGCCCGCAAGTCGATGTTCACCACGCATTCGCTCCCTTTGTCGATTCTGATCGAGGAAATCGAGCAATCGTGCGAAGATATCGTCTTCATAGGGATTCAGCCGGGCGATACGGAGTTTTACAACCCTATGTCCCCGGAGGTCTTTGACGCCGTCGACGCCGTGTACGACGCCGTGGCCGCCAACGACTTTTCCCACTTTGTCCGCTTGGGACAAGAGCAATAGGAGCGCTTGTCCCTGCTGATTAGGAAAGAAGTGATTGACATGGCAGATTCCAAGGCAGAATATCCCGCTCCCGATTGCCTTGCGCCCGCCGCGATCGAGGCCAAGACCGAGGCCGCCGGCGTGACCAAGGCCAACCTGCCGGTCGCAAAGGCCTTTGTTTTGGCGATGTTTGCTGGTGCGTTCATTGCCTTCGGCGGCCTGTTCTTTACCGTGTTCTTGAGCGATAGCACGCTGGGCTGGGGTGCCCAGCGCGTCGTGGGCGGCCTGTGCTTTTGCCTGGGCCTGGTGCTGGTGCTGGTGTGTGGCGCCGAGCTGTTCACCGGCAACTCGCTTATGGTCTGCGCGCTCAAGAGCAAAAAGATCACCCTGGCTCAGATGCTCAAGGCATGGGTCGTCGTATGGGTCGGTAACTTTGTCGGTGCCTTGTGCATCGTCTTTTTGGTGTACATGGCCGGCATTTACAAGCTCAACGGCGAGGCGGTCGCCAATTCCATGGTAAGCGTCGCCGCCGGCAAGGTGACGATCGACTGGGTGACGATCTTCTTCCGCGGCATCCTGTGCAACATCTTTGTGTGCCTGGCCGTGTGGATCGGTACCGCCGGCAAGACCGTGGTCGATAAGGTTGTGGGCATTCTGCTGCCCATCGCCGCCTTTGTGGCCTGCGGTTTTGAGCACTGCGTCGCCAACATGTACTTTTTGCCCATGGGTGCCGTGATGCACGCGTGCGGC
>DXLT01000201.1:0-494 GCA_019414555.1 Collinsella sp. | reverse complement strand
CTCAACGTTGCGGGCATTGCGTTTAACCTGTCCGCCGCCACGCTGGGCAACATCGTGGGCGGCGCGGTTCTGATCGCGCTCGGCTACTGGTTTGTCTACGCCAAGAATTCCGAGGCGTAAAGTACCGCCTGTTTGACGTTGGCCTCCCGCGGGGCGTTGCCGTGCGGGAGGCTTTTTGGGTCTGGGGCTCGTTGCCGGGCTTTTGGCCTGTTGTGTTTGGCTGATGAAAGGGGTAATCGAGATGGCATCTGCTGTGAAGCGTGACGGTCGCGCCGTGGTGACCACATGCGGGGGATGCTATGCCGATTGCGCCTTTGCGGCACGCGTTGAGGACGGTCGCGTGGTGGCCGAGCTGCCGGTGCCGGGGCATCCGTGCGCGACGCGTGCGCTGTGTGCCCGCGGGCGGCATCGCCTGGCAATGCCGTTTGACGAGCGCGACCGGATTTTGCACCCCATGCGCCGACGAGCTGATGGCTCGGGGTTCGATGTGATTT
>DXLT01000200.1:0-2695 GCA_019414555.1 Collinsella sp. | reverse complement strand
AAAAGGACCCCTTTGCAGAGGTCCTAGTCAATTCAAGGTGGCGGGGAAGGGAATCGAACCCCTGACACGAGGATTTTCAGTCCTCTGCTCTACCAACTGAGCTACCCAGCCATTTGAGGTGTGCCTTGTTTCAAGGCTTGATTAGTATAACCAAGGACGCGTTCCGGTCAACCGAGAATTTTAAAAAAGTTTTTGGGCACAGCCTCGGTTCTATAAATCGGCACGTCAGAGGCATCAGCCGGCAGCAAGAAGTTTTTCACTCAGAGCCGCACGGGCAAACTCACTTGGCGTCATCCCCTCGGCAGCCGCCCGTCGACGAATGGCCTCCTTCATTCCCAGAGGAATCTTGACCGACAGCGTTGCCGTCCCCTCACCTGAGAGCGGGGGCCGTCCATGCACGATCCCACCAACGGTGTGTTCGCCATCCGGAAACTCTCCGCGCTCGTACGACTCGCACCACGCGTCAATCATTTCATCCGTTACAACCTGACCATTAGCGGCCGTATACGTCTTGCCCATCATCGACCCCTTTGCCGAGCCTGTTCAATCTCCTGCCAAAATTTCTTCTGGACTGGAGACAAGGCATGAATGATAAGCCACCCACGGACAAGCTCGACCGCGACAAGCTCCACGCTTCGTCCGTCTGAGAGCCATCCAATTGCAAGCCATCTCGGCGGCTCGTCCTTCGGCTCGCGACGAATGCACTCAGTAACCGCAAGCCAAGCGCTAAGCACCTGCTTTTCCGTCAGGTGCTTTTTAGCGTTGGGATGGATCTCAACATCCATGCATCTTCTCCTCCATCTTACCCAATTTCGTATGACGAAAGTCCACTGTCGCCAATTCTTAAGCCGGCACGCGTTGGAGAGCAGGAGTCGAAACAATGATTGAAGGACGCTCTAGTACGGCCCAGGCGCCGAGGCAGGAGCACATGCGCCAAGGACGAACGTTTTCGTAGCGCGCGAGGATATTGCCGTCGCAATCGATGAAGGCGATGTCGATGGGATAGGCCATAAAACACGTATGGACCGAAGAGCAGCGTGGAAACGCCATGACGAGCGACAGGCCGTTGGCGGCAACCGGACGCCGTCCCAGCATGCCGCGCAGGCGCACGACAAACGACTCCGCCACCACAAACTCGGCCGGCGTCCAACCCAGCCTATTGAGTGCCCGCGCGTAGGCGATGTAGGACGAGACCGCGGTCACATGACCACCCCCGGATGCCATGGATCGACCGTCACCGCGCGCTCGTGCGACAACGTTGTCGGCGCCCCCAGCGGAACGCCAGCGATGCTGAGAGAAGTCGGCCACGGCTCATAGTGCATGGTGCAGGTGTAGGTCCTAAACGTACCGGATAGGGAGAGCAGGCCACCATCTGATGCCTTCGCGCCTTGCTCGCTCGACACTTCGATCTGCAAGTCATAGCCTTCCATGGCATTCAGAATTTGAGTCTGGACCGTCGCCGAGGCATCGGCAGAGCTTTCGTCGCCCTCCCCCTCCGACGCCACGGCATGCGCTAGCACGATGTCGGGCACCACGCGGTCGAAGCGCGCGACAGCGCCGGCAAAGATCATGACGTTGTACACGATGAGTGCCAGCACCAGCAAAACGGGCGTAACCACTGCCATCTCCACCGTCGCTTGGGCGCGCTCCTCGCGCAGACGCATGCGGATACTCATTACGACCCACCGCCCAGAGCGCCAACCAGCGTGGCGACATCGACGGTGAGCGGGATGGAACCGCCGCCGGGCAGAGGAATCTCCGCAAGTGTGAACACCGTACCGCTAATGGTGCGTTCGACTTGATATTCCAACGCCTCGCAAAGCGCCTTGGGATCGGTCACGCCCAACGGAATACTTCGCAGTTTGTCTTGCGCTTGAGAGAGACCCGCAATGTCAGACCCCGGACTCTTAATGACGTTGGCAGAATCGGTCAGCACCGGCTTTCGCAGGCGCAAGTCGCACGGTTCCAAACCCAGCGCCGCCACGGACGCCGAAACGGTATCGCCGAGCCACGATGCGATGGAGCCCAACGCGCCGCTGCCCCCTCCTAGGCCTTTAATCATCTCGTCCATAAGTTCGTCGGCCGAACCTTGAATATCACCGTATCCTACGAGCAGCCGTCCCCAAACATCCATGACGCCGTCGAGCACGCCGGCAACGCCGCCCGAGCGTTCCTTCAATGTCGAGAAAAATCGCGAAAGCACGTTGTTTTGCGCCGTCGCGTCATCGGGCGCCAGCACCGCGGCAGAGATAGCACCGCGATCGCCAAGCCTGACTGCCGTGTTAAACGAGGAGTTAAGTTGATCGGGGCTGGTAATATCACCCGAAACTGCAAATGCGACCACGCCGTTGCGTCCAGGTGGGGCGATACGCGGGCGCTCGCCGGAAAGCGCTTTAATGGCCTGGTCAAACGCATTGCCTGCACGGTCGGCCTCGTCCTCGGTCTGACGCTCGAGCTCGAACTCCTTGTTGCGGCATTCGACGTAGTCTTCCAGGGCCTCTTTGAACTTATCGAAGTGGTACTCGAAGCCCCTTTCGACAGAAGTCGTTGCAATCGCAACGTACCCTAAAGACGACACACCGAAATGGCATTCGCTACACGTTTCGTGACCGTCAAAATCTGCGACGGATGCCAGCCCACCCGGCTTTCCTTTTTTGTAATTTGGACAGTCAGTCCCATAATGCAAATAGGTAAC
>DXLT01000020.1:0-10552 GCA_019414555.1 Collinsella sp. | reverse complement strand
ATCTACAGCATCATCTTGCTGTTTATGGGTTTGGAGACGAGCTTTGTCGTGGCGATCTTCGGCCATGCGCTGCCGTCCTCGATCCTGACGGGTCTGGTTGCCATTCCGTTTTTGATGTCCGGCGTCGTGCCGCAGTCCGGCTATGGATTCTCCGCACGTGGCGGACGCCAGGCGGGTATGCGCTTTAAGCCCAAGACCCGCAAGCTCAAATAGGGGAGGCCCGTAGATGTCTTCCCAGTTGACGGTTATTATCGCCGGTATCGTGCTGGTTGTGGCCATCGTGGTCGCGCTGGTCATCATGCGTCGCGGCGATTCCCGTTTTACCTACGATACGCAGCATGGAACGGCCCCGCGCGCCACCGAGGGCGAGGGCAATACCGCGGCGACCGCCTTTAAGGGCCGCTTTTCCATCCTCACCACGGGTGTGGGCGCGATGTTTGCGGCACTTGCCGTCAAGCTGTGGGGCATGCAGATGGTCTCGTCGGACTATTACGAGAAGCAGGCTAATAGCAATCAGACTCGCACCGTTACCACACCCGCTGTGCGCGGCCGCATCCTCGACCGCAATGGCGTGGCGCTTGTCCAGAACCGTCCCTCACTTGCTGTCGTGGCCTACCGCGACCTTGCCGAGGATGAGGTTCTGGTTCGCCATCTTGCCAACGTGCTTGGAATGCCTTACGTGGCGGTCCTTCGCAATATTCAGGATAATACAGAGGGCGCACAGAGCCTGCATACCATCGCGACGGACGTCCGTCGCTCCACGGTTGCCTATATTCAGGAGCATGCCGGCGAGTTCCCGGGCGTCAAGATTGCCGAGCGTACCGAGCGCCAGTATCCATATGGCGAGACGGCATGTCATATCTTGGGCTATACCGGCACCATTACCTCCGAGCAGCTCGAGGCCCAGAATAAGAAAACCTCTGGCGATGATGATGCTTCTGCTGGCAAGATTACGTACCAGTCGGGCGATATCGTGGGCCAGGCGGGCGTTGAGAGCTACTACGAAAACCTGCTGCAGGGTATTCGTGGCGAGCAGACCGTCAAGGTCGATGCCTCGGGCAATGTGACCGGTCAGGCCGGCGCCGTGCCCGCGAAGGCCGGCTCCGACATTAAGCTCACGCTCGACCTTAAGATCCAGCAGGCCTGCGAGACGGCGCTGGCGAGCGCTATCGAGCTTGCCAAGACCACTGGCTACAGCAATGCCGGCAACGGCGCCGTAGTGTGTCTCGATCCCAACAATGGCGAGATCCTGGGCATGGCGAGCGAGCCCAAGTTCGATCCGTCCGTCTTTATCGGCGGTGTCTCAAATGACGTGTGGACCGAGCTCAATGATGACAAGGGTTCGCACCCGCTGCTCAACCGCGCTATTAGCGGACAGTACATGTCGGCCTCGACCATCAAGCCGCTCTCGGCGCTGGCCGGTCTTGAGTTTGGAACCTACACGTCGGGGCAGACGACCAACTGCACGGGTTATTGGACGGGTCTGGGCAAGTCGTGGGGCAAGTACTGCTGGCTGCATTCCGGCCACGGCACCATGACGCTGCAGTCGGGTATCGCCAACTCGTGCGACCCCGTCTTCTACGACATGGGCAAGGCGTTCTTTTATGACGAGCAACATCCCGAGGGCCTGCAGGAGGTCTTTCGTCGCTGGGGTCTAGGCAAGACCTGCGGTATCGATCTGCCGAGTGAGGGCGCGGGCCGTATTCCCGATGCCGAGTGGAAAGAGTCGTACTTCACCGACGCCTCTGCCGAGGACCGCAAGTGGAATGCCGGCGATATGACCAACATTGCCATCGGTCAGGGTGACATTCTGGTGACGCCCCTGCAGATGGCGTGTGCCTATATGGGTCTTGCCAACGGCGGCAAACAGTACGTGCCTCACGTGTTTTTGTCTGCCGTGTCGCGCGATGGCGACGGCGATGCCTATAAGTACAACGGCAAGGGCAAGAAGAAGCGCTTGGTGGCCAAGATCAACAGCGATTCGGATTTGGCTCTTGTTCGCAACGGCATGCACGACGTGATTTACACGGCATCGACGTCCCTGGCGGCGCACTTTGGCACCCTGACGCCGCAGGTATACGGCAAGTCGGGCACGGGCGAGAAAAGCGGCGAGGACGAATACGCGTGGTTCTGCGCCTATGCACCGGCCGATGACCCCAAGTATGTCATCGCTACTGTCCTGGAGCAGGGCGGCGGCGGCTCAGATACCGCGATGCATGTCGTGCGCGACGTGCTCGGCGTGATTTATGGCGAGCCCGATACCTCTTCGGCCTCGGGCGATTCTTCGGTTCGATAGGAGGTTGCGATGGATTTTTCTCCGGCGGATCTGTTCCGTTCAACCAAGACCGGCTCTCGCAGCAGCCTGGACCGCGTCAACAAGCAACTTTCGGCCTCGCGCGGCACGTTTCGCCAAAAGGTGCATATCGGTGTGCTCGTGGCTACTGTGGCGCTCGTCGCCTACGGTGCCATCATTATCTGGTCGGCTTCGCAGTTTAAGGCCGATGCTTCGTTCTCACGCCATCTGCTGGGAATTGGCATCGGAGCAGTGCTGGCGGTGCTGGTCTGGCGCTCCGACCTGCGCGGTATTTCCAATTTCTCGACGGCGTTGCTCGTCATCGACCTGATCGTGATCCTCTCGCCCAAGATTCCGGGTCTGTCCTATACGGGCGGTCTGGGCATGACGGGCTGGATCAAGATTCCCGGTATCGGCTTGACATTCCAGCCGGTTGAGCTTGCCAAGCTCATCACCATCTTCTTTATTGCTACGCTTGGCTCGCAGTATAACGGTCGCATCGATACCGTTCGCGACTACGTCAAGCTCTGCGGCATGCTGTCCATTCCGTTTTTGGCCGTCGTTGCCATGGGCGACCTGGGATCGGGCCTGGTCGTGCTGGTTTCTGGCGCTATCGTCATCTGTATGAGCGGTGCACGCCGCGAATGGGTGCTGTCGACCCTGGCCCTGCTTGTGGGCCTGGTGGCCCTCGTCCTGGCGCTCGATTCGGTCTTTGATTCGTTGCTCGGCCATGATGTGCTCATCAAGCAGTATCAGATGAACCGTCTGACGGTCTTTATCGACCCCGATAATGCCGATTCGGACGATGCGTACAATCTGCAGCAGTCGTTGATCGCGGTCGGCTCGGGCGGTTTCTTTGGTAAGGGCCTGGGGCATGCGACGCAGTCGGCCGGCGGCTTTCTGCCTGAGTTCCACACCGACTTCGTCTTCGCCTTTTTGTCCGAGACCTTTGGCTTCTGCGGCTCCTTTTTGCTGCTGTGCTTGTACGTACTGCTCATCTTCTCGACGATTCGCGTCGCCTTTAAGTGCGAGTCGCTGTTTTTGCGTCTTTCGTGTGTGGGCATCGTTGGCATGTGGGCGTTCCAGACCTTCGAAAACATCGGCATGTGCATCGGCATGATGCCGATTACCGGTATTCCGCTGCCGTTTATTAGCTTCGGTTCGTCTTCGATGATGATTCAGCTGCTGACGGTGGGTATCGTACAATCCATATGGCGGCATCGTTCGGGCGCCGCGTAACCGCTGGAGGGGTTTGCTATGAAAATTCCCGTAGATAAGCTGACCCGCGCTTTTAAGATGGGCGCGTCCGTTAAGAAGGATTCCGATACGCCGGTGCGCGTCTCGGTCTATCTGGATTCGTCCGCCTCGCGCTTTCTGGCCGAGACGGTGCGTGACGCCTTTGTGCCGCAGACGACCTCGGGCATTGTGCGCGTCGAGCGTCTGGGGGAGGAGCGAATTGCTCCAAAGACCGATACCGATGTGGTGCTGGTGCTCTCGTGTGGTTCCGACCGCTTGGAGAGTGCCGTGCAGGAGCTCGTGATCGCCGGCGCGCCCGTGTGCGTGCTTGCCGAGTCTGCTGTGGAGGTGCCGTTTATCGAGGAGTCCACGCCCATGCTCGGCGTGGTAGCGGCAACCGATAAGACGTATCTGCTCGAGACGCTTGCCCGCTGGATTCTCGATCGCACCGACAAGGAAACGGCTTTTGCGGCGAACTTTGCCTTCATGCGCATCGCGGCGGCCAATCGTATCATCACCTCGTGCGCGCTCACCAATATGGCGACCGGTGCGCTGGTGTTTTTGCCGGGCGCCGATTATCCCGTTATGGCGCTGGCGCAGGTGGGCATGCTCTTTGAGCTCGCTGCCGTCTTTGGACGCGGCATTAAGCCTGAGCGCGGCTACGAGGTCGCGGGCGTGCTTGCCGGCGGTCTTGTGATCCGAGCGGTCACCCGCGCACTTGTCAAGCAGACGCCGCATATTGGGTTTGCCGTCAAGGCGCTCACTGCTGCCGCGGGCACCTATGGCATGGGCCGTGCGCTCGTTTCG
This sequence comes from Collinsella sp., assembly GCA_019414555.1. Taxonomy (GTDB): domain Bacteria; phylum Actinomycetota; class Coriobacteriia; order Coriobacteriales; family Coriobacteriaceae; genus Collinsella. Next base: position 6,216 of record DXLT01000020.1, on the reverse strand, counting down.
CTCTACGAGCGCGATGTCGACTACAGCCGTGCCAATGAGGTAGTCACTGCCACGTTTTCCCGCGTTCGCGATCTTGTGACCACGGTCGCGGGCGCTACCCGTCCTATGGCGTCCTACCAGGACGCATCAGATCTCGCTGCTTAGGGGTTTTCCGTTGCGCGTTCCGTACCAAGATTGTTTTCATTTAATTGAGCCGTTGCTCGCCAAGGTCGAGAAGCCGAGCCGCTATATCGATCACGAGTGGGGCACGCTTTCCAAGGCCGATGCCGACTACCGTTGCTGCCTGATCTACCCGGATGTGTACGAGGTTGGTTTGCCCAACCAGGGCATCGCCATCCTCTACAACATCCTTAACCAGGCCGAGGGCATCTCCTGCGAGCGCGGCTATGTGCCGTGGCCCGATATGGGTGACGCCATGCGCGAGGCGGGCATTCCGCTGCTGTCGCTCGAGGGTGCAGCGCCGGTCGCTTCGTTTGATATCGTCGGCCTGCATGTGCCGCACGAGATGGCGGTGACGAACTTCCTCGAGGCTCTCGACCTCGCTGGCATTCCGCTGTTAGCGGCCGACCGAGGTGAAGACGACCCCATCATCATCGCCGGCGGCCCCTCGGTGTACAACCCCGAGCCGTACGCGGCCTTCTTCGATGCCATCCTCATCGGTGAGGGCGAGGAATCGCTGCTCGAGACCTGCCAGCTGCATCGCCGCCTGCGTGACGAAGGAGTCCCGCGCGCGCAGATTGTTGAGCAGCTTGCATCCATTGCCGGCAACTACGTGCCGTCACTCTATGAGGTTCGTCATGACGAGCCCTGCTCGCCGCATGGCTACACCGTGCCACGTGAGGGCAAGGATGCGCCGACCGTGGTCTACAAGCGCGTCGTCGAGGATTTCGGCGCCACGAATCCGCTGTCGCAGTCGTGCGTGCCCTATGCGCAGCTGGTTCACGACCGCCTGTCTATCGAGATCCTGCGCGGCTGCGCCCGCGGCTGTCGTTTTTGCCAGGCCGGCATGACGTATCGCCCGGTGCGCGAGCGCTCGGCCGACCAGATCGTCTCGTCGGTGATTCAGGGCCTGGAAAAGACTGGCTATGACGAGGTGTCGCTGACCTCGCTCTCCACGACCGACCACTCCTGCATTCGCGACGTGCTCGGCAGGCTCAACCGTCGCCTGGAGGATACGGGTATTCGCGTGTCTATTCCGTCGCAGCGCCTGGATTCGTTTGGCGTGGATATGGCCGAGTCGGTCGCCGGCGAAAAGAAGGGCGGACTAACGTTCGCGCCCGAGGCCGGCAGCCAGCGCATGCGCGACATCATTAACAAGAACGTGACCGAGGAGGACCTGGACCGTGCGGCCAAGGCGGCCTTCGAGGCCGGCTGGAACCGCATGAAGCTCTACTTTATGATGGGCCTTCCCGGCGAGCGCGACGAGGACATCGTGGCCATCGCCAATCTGGCCGATCACGTGCTGGAGCTCGGTCGTTCCGTGGTGCCCAAGGCTCGTCGCGGCTCGATCTCGGTGTCCATCTCGGTTTCGGTCTTTATCCCCAAGGCTGCCACGCCGTTCCAGTGGTGCCCGCAGCTCGACTACGACGACGTCAAGCGTCGCCAGAAGCTGCTCATCACGAGCGTTCGCAACCGTGCCGTCCGCGTTCATTACCACGATGCCGAGACCTCGCTCATCGAGGCTGCGCTGTCCCGCGCCGGTCGTGACATGACGCCCGTCATCATCGACGCTTGGCGCTCGGGCTCTCGCTTTGACGCCTGGGTAGAGCATTTCTCGCTCGATAACTGGAAGGAAGCTGCTGCCAAAAACGGCATCGACCTCAATGAGCTCGTGCACCTGCCCTACGAGTTGGACTGGCGCCTGCCGTGGGAGCACGTGAGCCCCGGCTGCACGCGCGGCTTCCTCGAGCGCGAGTACCGTCGCTCACTCGAGGGCGTCACGACTCCCGACTGCACCCGCACGTCGTGCACCGGCTGCGGGATCTGCCCCACGCTCCACGCCAAGAATGTATTGATGGGTGATCGCGCATGAGTGAGCGCCTGACCGACAACCCCACGCTCTTTAGACTTCGTGTTCGCTATGGAAAGCGCGATCGCCTTAAGTACCTGGGGCATCTCGAAGTAATCCATACCATTGAGCGCATCGTGCGCCGTGCGGGGCTTCCCTATGCCGTCACGCAGGGCTTCTCTCCGCACATGCGCGTGGGCTTCTCTTCGGCGCTGCCTGTTGGTACGTCGTCGACCTGCGAGTGGTATGACCTGTTTATGACCGAGTTCGTGGCGCTCGACGAGGCGTTTGGGCGCCTGGCTGCGGCGTCTCCGGCCGATCTGGCGCCCATCGAGGCGGCGTACATCGACGTGCGCACGCCGGCGTTGACGGCGCAGCTCACGCGCCTGTCGTATCGCATCGACCTGCACTTGGATCCCGAGGCGCCCGTAAGCGCCGACGAGGTGCGTCGTGCGATCGACACGCTGCGCGCGGGCCACGGCATCGACTACGCGCGCGGCAAAAAGAGCAAGCGCTTGGATTTGGATCACACGCTCGTGGGCTATGAGCTCACGGCGGGGGAGCGCCCAGACCATTTGGTGCTCATGCTCGACACCCATGCCGACAACGAGGGCTCCATGCGTCCGGAAATTTTGCTTTCTGCTGCTGATGTTTTGTTGCAGGGCTTGACCCCGGGCGTGGATGCACCTATTGTTTCCACCGGTATGCAAGACCTCGTGACCATCTGCTCCTACGATGTCGAGCGTCAGAATCAAGCATGCGAGGACGACGAGGGCCGACTCGTCAGCCCCATACCTGTGCGAACTTGTGGATTTGCTCCACATACTCGTTGACGGGGGTATTTTCGCCTGCTACTATATTCGGCTGTTGCACTAACTGATGCATGAAGGGCAAGTAAACATGTACGCAATCGTTAACACGGGCGGCAAGCAGTACAAGGTCGCCACCGACGATGTCATCACCGTCGAGAAGATCGAGGGCAATGAGGGCGACAAGGTCACCCTGCCGGTTATCTTCCTCAACGATGGTAAGAAGATCGTCACCGATCCCGACAAGCTGGCCAAGGCCAAGGTTACCGCTCAGATCGTTGAGCAGTTCAAGGGCGAGAAGCAGCTGGTCTTCAAGTTCCACAAGCGTAAGCGCTATCGTCGTCTGAAGGGTCACCGTCAGCAGCTCACCAAGCTGAAGATCGTGAAGGTTCAGGCTACCTCCCGCGCCAAGAAGGCTGTCAAGGCAGAGGCTGAGGCTGTTGCCGAGGCTCCCGTCGCCGAGTAGATTACACTCGTAACGAAAGAGTAGGTATACACAATGGCACACAAAAAAGGACTCGGTTCCTCCCGTAATGGCCGTGACTCCCGCGGTCAGCGCCTTGGCACGAAGCGCTATGCCGGCCAGACGGTAACCACGGGCACGATTCTCGTCCGTCAGCACGGCACGCACATCCACCCGGGTGAGAACGTTGGCCGTGGTAAGGACGACACGCTGTTCGCGCTGGTCGACGGTACCGTTGAGTTCCACAAGGGTATCAAGCACAGGGTCAGCGTACGCCCGCTCGCGAACGCGTAATTCACCCTTCATAGAGCACATATGTGGGAGGCACTTGAGTTTTAGGATTCAAGGGTCTCCTTCTTTTTTGTAGGAGGCGATTCTGTTGTCACAGTTCACCGATATCAGCCGCATTAACGTGTGCGGCGGCGACGGCGGAGCCGGATGCATGTCATTTAGGCGCGAGGCATTTGTCCCCAAGGGCGGCCCCGATGGCGGCGACGGCGGTCGCGGCGGCAATGTCGTCATCCAGGCCGATGCTCAGCTGTCTTCGCTGATCGATTACCGCTTTAAGCATCACTTTCGCGCCGAGCGCGGCACGCACGGGCAGGGTGCCCGTCGTAACGGTAAGAGCGGCGAGGACCTGATTCTCAAGGTCCCTATGGGTACCGTGGTACGCGAGCTCGACCCCGAGACGCAGACCCCGATGTTCGAGATTGCCGACCTGGTGCATGATGGCGAGCGCGTTGTCGTGGCGCCCGGCGGTGCCGGTGGCCTGGGCAACACGCACTTTGTGACGTCGGTGCGCCGCGCGCCCGCGTTCGCTCAGCTGGGCGAGCCGGCCGAGGAGCACTGGATTGAGCTCGAGATGAAGCTCATGGCCGATGCCGCGCTCGTGGGCTTCCCCTCGGTGGGTAAGTCATCGCTCATTGCGCGCATGAGTGCCGCCCGCCCCAAGATTGCCGACTACTCGTTTACCACGCTCGTGCCGAACCTCGGCATGGTGCGTGCCGGCGAATATTCTTACGTCGTTGCTGACGTCCCCGGTCTTATCGAAGGTGCGAGCGAGGGCAAGGGCTTGGGTCACCAGTTCCTGCGCCACATTGAGCGTACGGCCCTGATCATGCATGTCGTCGACATGACGGGCGGTTTTGAGGATCGCGATCCGGTCGAGGATTACCACATCATTAACCGCGAGCTCGAGCAGTATGGCGCCGAGCTCTCGGAGCGTCCGCAGATCGTCGTTGCCAACAAGTGCGACGCGCCGGGCACGGCCGACAAGATTGCCGACCTTAAGCGCGCAGCGCTCGACGATGGACATATGTTCTTTGCCGTGTCTGCCGTGACGGGCGCCGGCCTCAACACGCTGATGCTTGCCGTGGGTGAGCAGGTGGCCAAGCTCCGCGCCGAGCTGGCGGTCTCCGATGAGCCGGTCGACCTGCGCGACGATGAATGGGAGCGCCGTCGCCTGCAGCGAGAGAAGCGTTTCCGCATTGTCCAGGAAGAGCCCGGTGCCTTCCGCGTGGTCGGTCGTGCCATCGAGCGCATGGTCATTCAGACCGACTGGGAAAATGAGGAAGCCGTCATTTACCTGCAGCATAAGTTTGCGCGTATGGGTGTTGACGATGCGCTCGAGAAGGCCGGTTGTCGTGCGGGCGACGAGGTCCGCATTTGCCAGCGCGCCTTTGACTTTGAGGGCGCCGAGGACTTCTCGGAGTACGAGGAGCTCGAGGATGCTGGCGAGGACGTTGCCGTTGAAGCCATTGACGTGGCCGATGCTGCGGATGAGGGCGTCGAGGTTGTCGATGCGACGGATGCAGCGGGCGATGCCGAGACCTCGGAGGGCGAGTAAGCCATGTCGCTGCGCGGTGGAATCGGTCTGCCCGAGCTTCCTCTAGAGGACGGGCGGGAGTTTAGGCTCGGCATTATGGGCGGCACATTCGACCCGATTCATTACGGGCACTTGGTGACTGCCGAGCAGGCGCGCGAGTCGCTCGACTTGGACGCTGTGCTCTTTATGCCGGCGGGCTCTCCTGCCTTTAAGCTTGACAAGCCGGTGACGCCTGCCGAGGACCGTTATGCCATGACGGTCCTCGCCACCGCCGCGAACCCGGCCTTTTTGGCGAGCCGGTTCGAGATCGACCGTCCGGGCGTAACCTACACGGCCGATACGCTTCATGCCCTTCGCGACTTTTATCCGCCGCAGGTAAAGCTCTACTTTATTACGGGCGCCGACGCGATTATCGATATTGTGACTTGGCATGATGCCGAACGAATTGCTGAGCTTGCTACCTTTATTGCGGCGACGCGACCGGGCTTTGATATCGATACGGCGCGTGCCCGAATCAAAGAGTCGGGGCTGCCGTTCGACGTGCGCTATATTCAGATTCCGGCGCTGGCGATCAGCTCGACGAACATTCGCAAGCGTGTTGCCCGCGGTATGAGCGTGCGCTATCTTACGAGCGAGTCCGTGCTCGGCTACATTCGCAAACGCAGGCTATATGCCGATTTGGGCCAAGAAGATTTTGAGTGATGGGGGTCTACGTTGTCGGTAGAGGATCAGTTTGAGGGCGATGAGCGCGCGCTGCTCAAGCGCATTCAAGAGCTGCTCGATGTTCGCATGAAGTATAAGCGCAAGCGCTATGTGCATTCGCTGGGTGTTGCCGAGACCGCACTTCATCTGGCCGAGGTCTACGGCGTCGACCGCTTTGATGCCGCTGCCGCCGGTCTGATCCATGACTGGGACAAAGTGCTCTCCGACGACGAGCTGGTCACGCGCGCTCTGCATTACGGCATTAAGATTGCCGGCTCTCCTTCCGCCGCGACGCCGCTTTTGCATGGCCCTGTTGCCGCCTATGAGCTTCCGCAGCTTTTTCCCGAGCTGTCGCCGGCCGTTTTCCAGGCTGTCGACCGTCACACCGTGGGTGCTTGCGACATGACAC
>DXLT01000002.1:1500-30685 GCA_019414555.1 Collinsella sp. | reverse complement strand
AGCCGTCATCGAACTGAGAAGGGGGAGGCCTCGCGGCCTCCCCCTTTTTTGCGTTTAAGGGCTTTTGTCTCACATAGTAGCTGTGTTTTATAACCCTCGTTTGTCGCATCTTCTGTGAACGGGCTACAATAACTTAGTCTGTGCGATATGGAGGTGAACATGGCTGAAGCTGGTATCGGCGTTGATATCGTCGAGATTTCCCGTATGAAATCAATTCTTGAAAAGACGCCGTCGTTTGCTCGGCGTGTGTTTACCGAAGAAGAGCGTGCGTATTGTGATGCATCATCGCGTCCCGCTGCTCACTATGCCAGCCGCTTTGCTTCGCGCGAGGCGGTACTTAAAGCTCTTGGCACGGGTTTTAGTCAAGGCGTTGGTCGCAAGGATGTTTCGGTTACGCGTGATAAACTCGGCAAACCGAAGGCGCTGCTTTCGGGCCGTGCTCTCGAGATCGCTCAAGAGCTGGGTGTTGTTGAGGTCGCTCTTTCCATTACGCTTACAGGAGACTTAGCCGTTGCGAATGCCATCGCGATTACCGAAGATGCTCGGCCTAAGCCAAAAGAGGTAAAGGTGAGCACCAAGAAACGCGTAGCGCAGACATTTAAAGAGGCTCGCTCTGTTTTAGATGAGCTTGAGCAGCTGCAGAATTCAGCATTGACGGAGCACCTGGGCGATGCTTCGCAAGATACGCTAGGAGCATAGATGAAACCGGTTTTGAGTACCGAAGAAGTCGTTCGTCTCGAGGATATCATCGAACGCGAAGGGACTTCGAAGGCCGAGCTTATGGAGCTAGCGGGTGAGTTTGCCGCCAACGAGGTCTTGAAGCTCAATCCCGATCGGGTTCTCGTTCTGGTCGGTTTTGGTAATAATGGCGGCGACGGTTGGGTTGCCGCCGATATTCTGAGCCATAAGGGTGTGGACGTCGATATCGTTTCTCCGGTTGAGCCGGATGAGATTCCTGCTGCTCTGGCACGTCATGTTGCTCGTCGTACTGCCGGCCGCGATGTGCACGTTTGCGTCGGCCCCTCGCGTGGCGAACTCGAGGTTTTGATCGATAAGGCCGATGTTGTTGTCGATGCCATTTTTGGTACCGGTTTCCACGGGAATCTGCGTGCGCCGTTCTCCATCTGGATTCCTACGGTCAATGAATGCGCCGATTGTGTCGTATCCATTGATGTCCCCTCGGGCCTGAATGCCGAGACGGGCGTTGTTGATGACGACTGCATTCGTGCCGAGCATACGGTGACGATGATTGCGCCCAAGATTGGTCTGTATAGCGCTGATGGCCCTGAGTATGCTGGCGATTTGATCTGCGGCAATCTTTACGACCGTCTTGACGAGGTCATCGATGATGTCGACCACGCCGCCGAGATTGTCGAGCCCGGTGACTTAGTTGATTACTTTGCTCCACTACCTACGAATATCGATAAGTATTCCCGTGGCTCTGTGCTTATTGTCGCCGGATCTGCGCAATATCCTGGTGCTGCCATTATGGCGGCCAAGTCTGCAGCTCGCGCGGGTGCTGGTTACGTGGCAGTCGCGGCTCCTGACGCCTGCGCCAATCTTATTCGCATGGCACTTCCTTCGATTCCCGTCTTTGCTATTCCGTCTGATTCCCGCGGCTCCTTTGGCGCCGCTGCGCGCATGACTGTGTGCGAGATTGCAAAGAAGTACAGCTGTGTACTGTGCGGTCCCGGTATGACGACATCTGCTGGCGCTATGCAGGTGGTTTCGGGCTTGCTCGAGCTTGATGTGCCGCTTATTTTGGACGCCGATGCACTCAACTGCCTTGCTAAGATTGCCATTGACGGTATTGATAGTAACCCCGAGATGTATCGTCGCGAGCAGCCGTTGGTTATGACGCCGCACTATCGTGAGCTTTCGCGTCTGGTTGCCGGTGACGAGGTGAACGACCTTGGTACCGCGATTGCAGCCGCGCAGAAGGTTGTCTGGGCTGCAGGCTCCGACAATCTGGTGGTCATTGCCAAGGGGCCGACGACGGCTATCTGTGGCGTTGAGCGTGTACTGCTGCCGCTCTCGGGTCCGGCTTCTCTGGCAACTGCCGGTTCAGGTGATGTTCTCGCGGGTATTTTGGCCGGCACGCTTGCCACCATGCGCGACGAGATGGATCGTTGGGAGTTGCTGTATTCGTACGCCGTCGCACTTCACAGCTACGCCGGTTTTGCCGCGGCGACGGAGTATGGTGAGAAGAGCGTTATCGCGACCGATCTTATCGACTTGATCGGTCCTGCCATGGAGCTGGCGGCAAAGGATGCGCTCGAAGATCTGGGAATCATGGACGAAGGGTCGGATGACTAATCATGAATAAAGCCGATTTGACGCGCTGGTCCTGGGTCGAGATCGACCGTGGGGCGCTCCGTCGCAACACGAGGGCCTATAAGAACTTGCTGAATCCACGTCAGCGCCTGTGCTGCGTGGTCAAGGCCGATGCTTATGGTCATGGAGCTGTTGAGTGCGCCAAGATCATGTATTCGGCCGGTGCCGACATGTTTGCCGTGGCGACGGTTAACGAGGGCGTTGAGCTCCGACAGGGCGGGATTACGAAGCCCATCCTCATCCTAAGCGAGCCGCCTATCGAGGCCATTCCGACGTTGCTCGAGTTTGATATCATGCCTTCGGTCTATACGTCTGACTTTGCTCTTGCGTATGGCGAATGTGCCGTCGCGGCGGGCAAGGTGGGCAAGTATCATCTCGCCATCGAGACAGGTATGAATCGTATCGGCGTACACTACACGCAGGTGCTCGACTTTGTGCGCGGTATTAATTTCCATCGCGGTATTCAGTGCGACGGCGTATTTACGCACTTCGCCACGGCCGATGAACCTTCGGGCTGGGACTACAAACTGCAGTGTCAGCGCTTTACCGAGGCCGTTCAGGCCATTAAGGATGCGGGCTTTGAGTGCGGTATCGTGCACTGCGCCAACACGCCGTCCTCGATGCTCGACCCCTCGATGCATTTTGATATGATTCGCGCCGGCGTTGGCTTGTATGGCATGCAGCCGTGCGAGCTGAGTGGCCGCGTGATGCAGCTTGATCCCGTTATGAGCGTCCATGCGCGCGTGACGCGTGTGGCACACCCTGCGATGGGTGAGGGCGTGGGCTACGGTTTTACCTACCGTGTACCGCGCACGCGCGTTCAGATCTGCACGCTGCCGATCGGTTATGCCGACGGCCTATCGCGTACGCTTTCCAATCGTATGGATGTGCTGTATCGCGGCGAGCGCGTGCATCAGGTTGGCAATATCTGCATGGACCAGTTTATGGTCGCCATTCAGTCCAACCCGGCACACGAGATTCCCGAGGCCGAGTATGGTGACGAGATGATCATTGTCGGCCGCGATGGCGATGCCGAGATCACTATGGACGAGATGGCCCGACTGCGCGGAACGATTAACTACGAGGTCGCCTGCGGCTTTGGCATGCGTCTCGACAAGGTCTACGTGTAGGAGCCGCTATGGGCGTCATGCACATCCCCGGCCATACCCATCAGGCACCACGTGAGGTCGCACTCGAGGAAATTGAGGCCGTTCTGGGCGATTGTCACCTCTGCCAGCTCTACCAGTCGCGTCACAATATCGTGTTTGGCGTGGGAAACCCCCGCGCTCGCGTGATGTTTATTGGTGAGGCGCCGGGCCGCAATGAGGATTTGCAGGGCGAGCCCTTTGTGGGGGCGGCAGGCGAGGACCTCAACGGCATTTTGTCGCTGGCGGGGCTCAAACGCGAAGACGTCTACATTGCCAACGTGCTTAAGTGCCGCCCGCCGGGAAACCGCAATCCACGTCCCGAGGAAGTGCTGGCTTGCTCGCCGTTTTTGCGTGAGCAGATTCGAAGCATCTGGCCCGATATTATCGTGACGCTCGGCAACCCCGCGACGCACTTTGTGCTTAAGACCGAGATTGGCATTACTAAGCTGCGCGGCAGGTTCCACCAGATGGGGCATTTTGTAGTAATGCCCACGTTCCATCCGGCAGCAGCGCTGCGCAATCCGGCGTGGCAGGAGCTGCTGGAGGAAGACTTTAAGATGCTGGGCGACTATCTGGAGCGACATCCCGCACCAGAGGACGCCTCGGAATAATAAGGAGCATATATGTCCCTGGAGCGCCTGGGGGTAGGTACTTACAAAACGACTTGCGCTGCCGATACGGAGTACTTTGGCGAGCTAATTGCACCGTGCCTTGAGGACGGCGATGTGCTCATCCTGACCGGTGGCCTGGGAGTGGGCAAAACTCACTTTACCAAGGGCGTCTCGCGCGGGCTGGGCGATGGGCATATGGTTACGAGCCCTACGTTTGCGCTCATGGCCGTTCACGATCAAGGTCGTATTCCGCTGTTTCACTTTGATCTATACCGCCTGGAGCATGCCTACGAGCTCGAGGATACGGGCATTTTCGATGTGCTGGGCTATGAGGGTGCTTGCCTGCTGGAATGGGGCGAACAATTCCAGGACGAGCTGACGGATGAGTATCTTTCGGTGACGCTCAAGCGTGATGAGGGCGACAGCGATGTGCGAACGATAACGCTTGAGGCGCACGGTGACCGCGCAATGGAGCTTTCCCATTTGATTGATAAGGCTGTACAAGATGAGCTTGCATAACGACAACGCGCTGGTGGTGGCGCTCGATACCTCGACCGACATGCTTGCCTGCGCGGCAAGCTGGATTGATGGACAGACGGGCGAGACGAAGCTCGTGAGTGGCGACCACATGTGTCGCCGCCACGCCAACGTTGAGCTCGTGAATACCGTTGATGGCGTGCTGGCTCAAGCCGGTCTGGATCGCAGCGATGTTGGTTACTACGTGGTCGGCCGCGGCCCGGGGTCGTTTACGGGTGTGCGTATCGGCATCTCCACTGCCAAGGGCCTCGCGCGTGGTGCCAATGTTCCGCTGCTGGGCGTGTCGACGCTCGACGCTTGCGCTTGGACGGCGTGGAAGGCTGGCGTGCGCGGCAAGCTTGGTATCTTGGCCGATGCTATGCGCGGTGAGGTATATCCGGCGCTGTATATGCTGGTCGATGAGGGTCCCGAGCGCCAATTTGAGCGCGAACACGTGGTCAAGACCGCCGTGGCGCTCGATGAGTGGCGCCAAGCGGCGGACTGGGACCAGGTTCAGCTGACCGGTGACGGTCTCGTGCGCTATGGCAAGCTGCTGGGTGAGGACGAGACCGCCCGCTGCGTGGAGCGCGACCTGTGGTGGCCTTCGGGCGAGGGCTTGCTGCTCGCGCACGCTGCGGGTGACGGCGATCCGGCTCGCGTCCTGCCGATTTACACGCGCCTTTCGGATGCCGAGGAAAACGAGCGCAAGCGTCTTGGTCTTGCCGAGAGTGCGCAGAGTGAAATTACGGGCGTTGCCGATGAGCTCGCCGGTCGTCATCTGCAGTTCCGTCCCATGGGCGCGGCGGATGCCGAGGGCGCGAGCGCGCTGGAGGCTGCCTGCTTTGAAGGTGCCGGACACGAGGCGTGGACGCCGGGCATGTTCCTGTCCGAACTGGGCGAGGACGTCGCTGTGCCGCGTAGTTGGTGGGTAGCACACGACGACGGCAAGCTGCTGGGCCTTGCCGGCGGTATGGTCGTGGACGGTGATGTGCAGATTCTGGATGTCGCCGTCGACCCGGTACATCGCCGTGAGGGCATTGCCCGCAAACTGCTGTCGCACGTGAGCTATGATGCCCAGATGCTCGGCTGCACCACGGCTTCGCTCGAGGTCGAGGACGGCAACGAGGGAGCGATTGCGCTTTATAACGCTCTGGGCTTTACCGAGGCTGGCCGTCGCCGCGGCTACTATGGTGCCGGCAAGGATGCCATCGTCATGACGGCTCCGCTGCCCCTCGTGCTTCCGGTCGACAATGCTTCGCCCGAGCCGACGGCGGCAGAGCAGCGCGTATGGCCGCTGCCTGCGCCTGGGCGCTCCGAGGGGGAGCGTGCCGAAATTGAGCGCCGCCGCCTAGTGCTCGCTATCGAGAGTTCCTGCGACGAGACGGCCGTGGCGATTATCGATGCGGATGACAATATGTTGGCCAACCAGGTGTCGACACAGATTGATTTTCATGCCCGCTTTGGCGGCGTGGTGCCCGAGATCGCCTCGCGCAAACACGTTGAGGTGATTGTGAGTGTCGTGGATGCGGCGCTCGAGGATGCCGCAGCATCGCTTGGTCTTGAGGGTGGAGCCATTGCCCCCAGCGAGCTTGCCGCCGTGGGCGTGACACAGGGTCCGGGCCTGGTGGGCGCCCTCGTGGTGGGCGTTGCCTTTGCCAAAGGCTTTGCCTACGCTGCCGGTAAGCCGCTCGTATGCGTCAACCATCTGGAGGGGCACCTGTTTGCCAACCTGCTGGCGCAACCCGACCTCAAACCGCCGTTTATCTTCACGCTTGTCTCGGGTGGGCACACCATGCTCGTGCACGTGAAGGCGTGGGGCGACTACGAGGTGCTCGGTGAGACGCTCGACGACGCCGTGGGCGAGGCCTTCGACAAGGTGGCCAAGGCGCTGGGCCTGGGCTATCCCGGTGGCCCCATCATCTCTAAGCTGGCCGAGACGGGCAACCCCAAGGCGATCGATTTCCCCCGTGCGCTTAACAGCAGGGGGGACTACCGCTTCTCGCTTTCGGGCCTTAAAACGGCCGTGACGCTCTACATCGAGCAGGAGACCAAGGCCGGGCGCACGATTCACCTGCCCGATCTGGCAGCTTCGTTTGAGGCAGCTGTCTTTGACGTGCAGTACAAGAAGGCCAAAAACGCATTGCACGCTACCGGATGCAAGGAATACTGCATCGGCGGCGGCGTCTCGGCCAACCCGCATCTGCGCGAGATGATGATCAAGAAGCTTGGGCGTCAGGGGATTCGCGTAACGGTGCCGCCCTTGTCTGCCTGTACCGATAACGCAGCCATGATCGCGGAGGTCGCTCGCCGTAAATTCGACCGAGGTGAAATCTCGCCGTTCGACGTCGACGCCGATCCAAACATGACGCTGTAGCTGGTACGGCGCGGTCCCCGGACGGAGGGGCCGGATATAAGGTTTCCTGCTCTACAGTCCTGCGCAAGACGAAGGCCGCATTAAGTGGCCTTCTTTGCGTGCGGAACTCGCGATAAACCTTATATCCGGCTCCCGCGGCCCTCAGGGGCATCTCTCATGCAAAAACTTTTGTCGGGTAAAGTCCGAGGTCAGTGGCGTTTTATACCGAGAAATTCAAAAAAAGTTGAAAATTCATTACATATTTGCGTTGACTTTAGGTAACTAAAGTTTCATACTCCTTTTCAACCACTGGGGGATGTGAACACGCACGGATCGTTCACATCATGATTGAAGAGGATTTCTTAGACATGTTCACGCATCAGCTAAACATTATCAGCGTAGTAATTATCTGATGCGGGTTAGCACATACAGCTAGCCCGTACGATAACGGGCGGCTGATGAAGATGAGGGCCGTCGAGCGCAACCGACGGCCCTCATTTTTTATGTCTAGGAAGTTCTTTTTAGAGGAGGAAATGTAATGAACGGAGTTTTGCTCATGGTTGTGGCCGCGGCGGTGCTCGCCTGCGGCTATCTGGGCTACGGCCGCTGGCTGGCCAACAAGTGGGGCGTTGACAAAGAGGCCCTCACGCCGGCCAAGCGCATGAAGGACGGCAACAGCTTCTCGCCCGTCTCCGCCTTCACCGCGTTTTCGCACCAGTTCAGCTCGATCTGCGGTGCTGGCCCTGTCACGGGTACGATCGTCGCCATGGCCTTTGGCTGGCTGCCCGTCATGCTCTGGGTCCTCGTCGGCGGCATCTTCTTTGGCGCCGTCCACGACTTTGGTGCCCTGTACGCTTCGATGAAGAACAACGGCAAGTCGCTCGCTCAGCTCATCGAGAAGTACATAGGCAAGACCGGCCGTCGCCTGTTCCTGCTGTTCTGCTGGCTGTTCTGCATCATCGTCATCGCCGCCTTCACTGACATGGTCTGCAAGACGTTCATGTTCACCCCGGTCGTTGACGCTTCTGGTGCTGCTACCGGTGCCATCGACTTCACCAAGTCCTATGCCGCCGGCTGCGCTGGTACCATCTCCATCCTGTTCACCTTCGTCGCTATCGCCTTTGGTTGGGCCCAGAAGAAGTTCAACCTCACCGGCGCTGCCGAGTTCGTCACCGGCGTTGTCCTCATGGTTCTCATGTTCGCCGTCGGTATGCAGTTCCCGGTCTACTTGGATAAGTTCCAGTGGTTCGCCGTCGTCATGGTCTACCTGGTCTTCGCTGGCGCTATGCCCATCCAGATGCTCAAGACCCCGCGTGACTACCTCACTTCGATCATGATGATCGTCATGATCGTCTGCGCTGTCCTCGGCATCGTCGTCCTGGGCGTCAACGGTCAGGCCACTATCACCGCTCCGGTCTTCACCGGTTTCTCCACTGCCTCCGGCATGATGTTCCCGGTCCTGTTCGTCTCCGTTGCTTGCGGTGCTCTCTCCGGTTTCCACAGCCTCGTTTCTTCTGGTACCTCCTCCAAGCAGGTTGAGAAGGAGCAGGACGCCGTCAAGGTCGGTTATGGCGCCATGATCGTCGAGTCCTTCGTCGGCATCCTTGCCATCATCGTCGCCGGCATCATGTTCTCCGATATGAACACCGCCGGTACCGGCGCCCTCAACGCCGGTGTCGCTTCCACCCCGTTCCAGATCTTTGCCGCTGGCATCTCCCGCGGTATGCAGGCCTTCGGTGTTGACGGCACGCTTGCTACCGTCTTCATGACCATGAACGTCTCCGCACTGGCCCTGACCTCGCTCGACGCCGTCGCCCGCATCGCCCGCACCTCGTTCTCTGAGTTCTTTGCCCAGACCAACGACGCTCTGGCCGTCGACTCCAAGGCCGGCTACATGAAGGTCCTCGGCAACCCCTGGTTCGCCACGGTCGTCACCCTGCTTCCCGGTCTCGCCCTCGCTTTTGGTGGCTATGCCAACATCTGGCCGCTCTTTGGTGCTTCCAACCAGCTGCTCGGCGGTATGACCATGATCACCCTCGCCGTGTTCTGCAAGTGCACCGGCCGCAAGGGCTGGATGCTCTACGTGCCCGTCGTCTTCCTGCTCTGCTGCACCTTCACCTCGCTGGTCCAGAGCGCTATGGGCTGCATGACCGCCGTCCAGGCCTACGGCTTCTTTGGCACCATCCCGGCTACCGCTACCACGGCTGCCGTTTCCGTCGCCGCCACCAAGGGCCTGCAGCTCGTCTTCGCCGTCCTGCTGATGGTCCTGGGCCTCATCGTTGCCGTCAACTGCCTCAAGGAGTTCTTCGGTAAGGAGGCCGGCTCCATGCCCGACGAGGAGCCCGAGTGGTCCGAGATGGGCAAGGCTGAGTATGGTCGCGCCGCTGCCGCCGAGGCTCCTGCCGACGCCGAGGCCGCCAAGGCTTAGCCGATCGGACGGATTGAATCCTCCATCTCTATGACTCGGAAAGACCGGGTCCGCAGAACGCGGGCCCGGTCTTTTTTGTAAAGACGGGTGATGCCGGGGTGTTCTCGCAGATGTTTTGCGTGGATGGCGTCGCGTGTTGTACCATATGGACATATATGTGTGCATATGAAAGGGGCCCCGTGGCCAAGACGGTATATTCCGATAACCAAAACAATGTCGATGCATTGGCCGAGCGTCTGAGCGGACAAACGTCGCTTTCTGCCGAGCGGGCAAAGCTGGTTGCCTACGACCTGCTCTGCCGTAAGGCACTCAAGATCAAGTCGAGCGCGCTGGCACAGATTTTTCGCTCCGTCGATAAGGAATGTGACACCAAGGCGATGCGCGATGAGCTCATCGCGGCAAAGATTGTGACCAAGATCGAGGGCAGCGGCATTAATGGTCGCCCGGCGTTCTATACCATCAATGCCGAGATTCATGATACCCAGGAGCAGCCTGTCGAGGATTCCGTTGAGGTGCCTGCTGCGGAAGAAGCTGCCCCGCGTGAGCATATCGATACCGATGAGCTGCTCGATGAAAACGTCGTTCGCGCTTTTACCGCCAAGGCGGGTCGCGGCGGCTTTGGCGGGGGCGGCAAGCGCGATGCGCAACGCCGTGCTCAGCAGGAGCGCTTCCGTCGCGCCGTTGCTCAAAAGGATGAGCCTGATACCGAGGCTGTTGAGGCTGAGGTTGCTGCCGAGTCGCAGAAGCCCGCGAAGGAGCAAAAGCCCGTGGAGGCCCAAGAGCCCAAGCGCCGTCGCGGTGCTCACTTTAAGGCTGCACAGCAGGATGCCGTGCGTGAGGTTGAAGAGTCTTCTGAGGTTGCAGACGATGTTGAAGAGTCTGCCAAGAAGGCTCCAGGTTCGTGTCGTCCCGGCCGCGGTTTTGCGGGACGCGCGTATCCCGTAAAGCATCAGGAGAAGGGCGAGTCGGTTTCGACCACCCAGGACGAGAAGGCCGTTGAGCCGGCGGCTCGCGAGCAGAAGCCTGTTGAGCCGCAGCTTGAGGTTGATGCCGAGGCCAAGGGCCAGCAGCCTACTGATGAGCAGACGGAGCAGGGCGCGTCGAGCAAGCCTCGCCGCCGTCGCCATCGTGGGGGCCGCAGTTCCCATGCCGAGACTGCGGCCGAGAAGACCACGCCGCAGAACGAGGATGCGAAGGCCGAGGTTTCTTCGGGGCAGCCTAAGCGCCAGCCGGCGAAGGAGAGCAAGTCCGTTCGTCCGCAGAAGCAGGCGTCTATGCCGAAGCGCGAGCGCAATTCCCAAGGCGATTCTAAGCGCAAGTCTCAGAGGAAGCCGGAGTCTGCCGCAGCAGATACTGCTGCCCAGCAGCCCAAGTCGGCCGTTCACGGCGAGGCCTCGGCGTTTGCCCTTGCCCGCGTTTTAGGCAGGCAGCTGCTCAAAGTTGTCCCTACGCCCACGGCGCTCTCTAAGATCGAGGAGCAGCAGACACAGATCGTAAAGGTAGAGGGCAAGGACGGCAAAAAGGCTCCGCAGCGCACTCAGCACAACGAGATGTCCAACCGCAAGATTGCCGAGGAAATCGCAATCATTCAGGCTTGGATCGAGCGGAACCGAGGTGCCGATACGCCGGTTGCCTCGCGCCGCCAGCGTGCCTACCAGATCTTTAACGACGAGAAGGCTTTTGACGGCAAGCACGGTGAGCGCTTGATCAGGCGTATGACCGAAAAGGGCATCAGCATGCAGGCGATCAAGGTCGCCCCCAATCGCCCCGTGCACTTTACGGGCTTCTTTACGCTGGGCGCCGACAAGCCGTTCATTATGGTCGAGAACCTGGACACCTACGACGAGATCGTCAAGCTGCTGCGTGGCCGCAAGCACGCCAAGCTCTTTGGCATCAAGGTGGGCGGCGTGATTTTTGGCGGCGGATGCAAGGCGAGCGTCTCGCATGCCCTGGACGATTATCTGGCTGAGATTGGCTATCGCTTTAACTACGTCTACTACGTAGGCGATATCGATCGCGAGGGCGCGCGCATCGTCGAGCAGACTCGCAATGCCAATGTGGTTGAGATTCGCCTGCATGCCGGCATGTACCGCGCCATGCTCGCCGAGCATAAGCGTCGCGTGAAGGCCGGCGGCGAGTGCGAGCCCGCGGCTGCCAACCAAGGCGTGCCGCAGAACCTGGCAGCGACGATCAAGGATCTGCCCATGGTTACGCGCGTGCAGTTCCGCAACGTGCTGCGCGAGGGCGGGCGCATTCCGCAGGAGATTCTGATGACCGCAGACTATCGGGATGGCGACTCGGGAAGCTTCGACCGCATGCTCAACAACTAGGGCGTTCGGCCCCGGGAGAGTGGGGACACCGGCTTAGGTTTCCTGCTCTACAGTCCTGCTCACGACGGAGGCCACATTAAGTGGCCTCCTGTTCGTGCGGAACTCGCGATAAACCTAAGCCGGTGTCCCCACTCTCCCGGGGCCTGCGGCTACTTGGTTGTCGCATGCGGGTCGCTTTTCGGAACTGGGCTGATATTTTCTAGATGAAAGGCGCTCTTGGTCCTTATGGGCTTGGGGCGCCTGTCTTTTAAAGGTAGATTTTTGGGAGGCCGGCACTTGGAGACGTTCCTTTAGTGCCGGCACTTTAGGAACGTCTCCAAGTGCCGGCTGTGGGACGGAGGGATTCCGCGTCCGCCTTTTCGGCGGCCGCGCCCCGCTGCGTCGCTTCGCTCCTTGCGTGCTGCGCTGGAAAACGCTTCGCGTTTCCTCAGCTCCGCACCCTTGCGGGTTCTCGAATCCCTCCGCTTGCCCACAAGAAGGCGCCCTGGGCCGTTATGGGCTCAGGGCGCTCAATTTTAATGGCTGGGACGGAGGGATTCGAACCCCCAACAGCCGGCACCAAAAACCGGAGTTCTACCGTTGAACTACGTCCCAATGTGTGGTGTTGCCCAAAAGCAACTCGTTTAGTTTACCTAATCTGCCAGGGCATCGCAAACGCCATCGAGAAGGCGGACGGCGAGGGTCTGCGCGTCGCTTGCGGTAAAGGTGCCGTTGTAACGCGTCATGCCGGTGAGCTCGATGCGAATTCGTGCCGGCTTTTGCTGTGCGGCAATATTGGCGGTACGGATGCGCTGGGCCAGGTTGTGGCACTCGGCGAGGGCAATCGTGGCGCGCGGTGCGGCGTCGGCGGGCAGCTCATCGCTTGCGATCTCGAGCACCAGGTCAACGTCGGTTGGGACCTTGGAGTCGCAGAGCATCATGCCGCTGTTGTCGGTCGTTGCCGTGGCGATATTCCACATGCGCGACGCAACGCTGCGTGCGATGGGGTCCTCGCCGATAACGGCAATCTGGAAGCGCTCGAGCACGTTGGCGGCGCGAGCAAAACCGATACGGGACTCGGCTTCGGTGACCGAGGGCTTGCCCTCCCACACATGGTGCAGGCGGTTGATGTAGGCGTAGGTGTCCTGGAAGGCCATGCCGTCGGCAAACAGGCCGACATTTTCCTGGAACTGCTGCAGGGCGGCCTCGGTATGCGGACCAAAGTAGCCGTCGTCTTCACCACAGGCAAAGCCCAAAACGTTGAGAGCGCGCTGCAGGGCCTGCACATCGGCGCCATGGAAATTGGGCATGCGCAGATAGAGAGTGCGGTCGCCCAGCTTATACGAAGCGTCTACAAGGGCGCTCCAGCAGGGGATATCGACGGCATGACCGGCAGCAAGGCCGCTGTCGAGCCTGAAGGTGCTGACGGCCTGCTCAGTGGTGGCTCCAAAGTACTTGTCGGTGACTTCGGCGGCATCAATCGTGTAGCCGAGCTGCAGGAGACGAGACTGCACGTCCTCGACGGCTGCTCCTTGCATGCCCGTTGTAATAGGTTCCATGAACGAACCCCTTTCGGCGTACCATTCGTACTATTTGAGCGTCTGTCGGATAGACAACGCAAAGGGATGCATAAACATGCACTCAACAGTGTAGCAAGTTGTGCCTAAATACGCTGCTGACAGGTTTTATAACCCCCGTTAGTTAAGACGCTCCACAAAGAAATCTGCCATGGAGAGGAACAGCTCGCGTGCGTGCGGATCAAGCTCAACGTTCTCGATGGCCGCTTTGGCCTTAGCGGTCAGGTCGAGCGCGTAAGTGTGGGCGTAATCGATGGAGCCGGTCTCCTGGAAGATCTCCACGGCGCGTGCGAGCTGCGCGGGATCATCGGTGCCCGAGGAAAGAATCGCCTCGACCTCGTCGTGGTGGCGCTCATCAGAGAGGGCGTGTACGGCGACAAGCGTGCGCTTGCCCTCGGTGATGTCGGTGCGGAAGTCCTTGTTGGCGGCTTCCTTAGTGCCGACAAGGTTGAGCAGGTCGTCCTGAATCTGAAAGGCAAGGCCTGTGTGTAGGCCAAAGGCGCGCAGCGCTTCGATTTGCTCATCGCTGCCGCCGCCGATAATGGCTCCGGCGGCAAGCGGCGTGGCTCCGCTGTAAAACGCGGTCTTGTGCGTCGCCATGTCCAGGTAGTCATCAACCGAGATATCAAAGCGCCCGTCACGGACCCAACCCAGGTCGAGTGCTTGACCCTCAATGGTGCGGACGATCATCTCGGTAAGCTCGTGGAGCACGCGCAGCTTCACGTCGGACTCCAGCGTAGGGTCGTCGAGAACCGTCTTGGTGACCATGGTGAGCGCCAGGTCGCCACAATTGATGGCAAGGCCCGTGCCCTCGGTAAGGTGCATACAGGGCTTGCCTCGACGA
Organism: Collinsella sp.; assembly: GCA_019414555.1. GTDB lineage: Bacteria > Actinomycetota > Coriobacteriia > Coriobacteriales > Coriobacteriaceae > Collinsella. Next base: position 16,565 of record DXLT01000002.1, on the reverse strand, counting down.
AGCTGTCCGTTGTCGGCGATGTCGTCGTGGATCAGCGCGCCCGACTGGAAATGCTCGATAGCTGCCGCGGCGCTGCGGGCGCTCTCAAAGCTGCCGCCCACTGCGGTTGCGGCGAGCATGCAGATAAGCGGGCGGTGGCGCTTGCCGGCGTTGGCCGTAAAAGCCGAGAGCGGCGCGTACAGGTAGCGCTCGATATCGGCAGAGGTCGCCTGTCCGTCAAAGAACGTGGCCAGATAGTCGTTAATCTGGTCAAAGTGTTGGGCTAAAAAGCTGGTAAACGGACTGGACACGGGTTCTCGCATTCTTTCTGAGGTTGCATTGATGCAATATGCAGACAACATATTGCCACATCAGGGCGTTTGGCGCGGCAGTTTTGGCGATTTAGGACAACGGGCGTGCGTTTGATGGAGTGTGCCTAAATCAGCCTAAAATGCTCGAGCGCCGCAACGACACCGTCGTGATCGACGGTGTCGGTCACGTAATCGGCCTTATCCTTGAGATAGTCTGGTGCGTTGCCCATGGCGATACCGACATCGACGGCGTTCATCAGCGAGATGTCATTGCTGGCGTCGCCAATGCCGTATACGGTTCCGTGGTGGGGATCGAGGGCGTCGAGTACAGACTGGATGCCCCCGCGCTTCGTGCATTCGCGGGGCGAGATTTCGGTTACCTCGAGTTCGAGCTCGTTAAAGCACAGCAGCGGCTCAAGTGTCTTATCTTGAGCGATGTGGTTGGCGAGCGATGTAGACATCAAGATCTTGTAGACACTGTAATGTTGCAGCTGCGTGACTGCGTCGCCCAGGGTGCGCGCGTATCCGGGGGCATCGGGGGCATCGGCACTCATGCGCACGACGCCGTTGAGGCCCTCAAAGCGGATGACCTCGCCCGATTGCTCAAGATAGGGGGCAAGATGCTGCAGCATGCTGGGTGTCATCGACAGATCGCGAATTGCGTGTCCGTTGATCTCGGCGTAACCGCCCGCAAGACAGACGATGCCGGTCCAAGGCAGCTCAAGAAGTTTGGGGTGGATGCAGCTCAGGGTGCGTCCCGTGCAGATAAAGGCCATGTTGCCGTTGGCGACAAACTCGCGGATTGCCTGCGAAACCGCCTCGTTGGGATAGGGGGAGAGGTCCCGCTCGTCTTCGGGAAGGTCTTGGGCGAGCCTGGGGTCTTGCCAGGCGAGCGTTCCGTCGATATCGAAGAAGCAAATAGAGCCGCGCTTATGGGCTGCGCTGGCGGCAGGGGAGGCCGAGGTGGTGGGCACAAATTCCGGCTCGAGGCCCATGATCTGGTCAAAATGCTCTTTAACGCGGGGAACGGAGATGCCGATGACCACCTGGGCGGTCTTGCCCGTAATGATGAGGCCCTTGGCGCCCACCGCGACAAACGACGCGTTATCTGCAACGATGGAAGGGTCTGCGACCTCGACGCGCAGGCGCGTGGCGCAGTTGGTTGCGCCCACGATATTGCCAACGCCACCTAAAAGCTGAATTACCCGCTCAGCGAGGACGTGATCTTGATCGGATCGACTATCGACCTCGTCATTGGGGGATTGCTCTTTGGCAAAGTCGCTTCCCGTTAAACAATCGATTGCCGCGCGATTGGCAACATGATCCTCGCGGCCCGGTGTCTTAAGGTCATAGACCAAGATGAGTGCTCGAAAACTAACAAAAAAGATGAGGCTAAAGGCAAGGCCGATACCGAGCGCCAAAAGATAGGCACCGGCATGCGTGCGCATGAGCGGAATAAAGTTGAAGGCTGCCATCTCCATCAGGCCGCCCGAGAAGATGCCGACGATGCCAAAGAGATTCATGGTTGTGGCAAGGCAAGACGATAAGACGGCGTAGAGCAAAAAGAGCCCGGGGTGGGTGAACATAAAGAGAAACTCGAGTGGCTCGGTAACGCCGCAAACCACCGAGGCGATGATGGCGGGAGCAAGGATGACCCTGAGGCCGGCGCGGCGCTCGGGTTTTGCGGTGGAGTAGAACGCAGCTGCGATGGCAGGAAGGCCAAAGAGCTTGACCCAGCCGGTGGCGGTAAAACCGGCCCACGGCGCAAGTTCATTAAGGGGGCGCGTGCTATGGGAGAGGATGGGGAGCAAACTGCTCCACGTGGCGTAGATGCCGTCGTTAATGACCAGGTTGTCGTAGTAGATCGGCATGTAGAGCAGGTGGTGCAGGCCAAAGGGCTCGAGTGCTCGTTCTAAAAAGACAAAGATGCCCACGCCAAAGGGACCGATGCCTGCAAGCGCGTGACGCAGCGTATCAGTTACATCGTATACGTAGGGCACGATGGCGGCCGAGATAGCGGCAAGGGCAAACACGGCAAAAAAGCTGATGAGGTAGACCAGCGAGGAGCCCGAGAAGGTGCCGAGCCAATCGGGAATTTTGGCATCGTAGAAGCGGTCATGGATGGCGACGACGGTTGCCGATACCGCCAGCGGGCCGATAATGCCGGTGTCGAGCGTCTTGATGCCGTCGATGACGGTGATACCGCTGGCGGAGGTCAAAGATGACGGGTACTCAAGTCCAAGGTTGTCTCCGCTCAGCTTAATGATCTCGCTCAAAAAGAAGCAGTAGGCAAAATAGGCGACGAGAGCCTCGAGGCAGCAACGAGCCGGTTGTTTTTGGGCAAGACCGATGGGCAGCGCTACGGCAAAAAGGAGCGGGAGGCGTTTAAAGACCGTCCACGAGCCGCGCTGGATGATAGCCCAGAAAACGTACCAAGGGGTTCCGTATACGGCGAGATCGCCGACGATGTCCGCAGTCGTTGCGAGAGCGGAGACGCCGACCATGAGGCCTGATATAGAAAACAGCATGGCGGGCGCGAACATTGCCCCGCCAAAGCGTTGGATTTTTTGCAGCATGTTCTGCCTTCCGAATATCGAGGCGCGTTGCGCGTGGGGAAACGTTTAAACAATGGATTCATTGTAGAGGACCAGACGAGTGTCGTACCGGCAGTTTTGAGCGAAACCGATTTGGGCATGACAGAAACCGTCAACGGCTAAATCCTGTCGCTTCACCGATATTCGGTTTAAACAACTTTAAGAAATGCTATCGTGCCTAGCCGGAAATGAATAATGTAGAGGTGAAACAATGCCAAAAGCGATATACGAAGGAATCTACCGAGAAATACGCTCGCGCATCATTAATGGGACCTATGCGTTTCAGGAGATGCTGCCAACCGAAGCCGAGCTGACCGCGGAATTTGGCTGCACGCGCAATACCGTCCGCCGCGCTTTGAGCATGCTGGCCGACGGGATGTTTGTGCAGCCCATACACGGCAAGGGCGTGCGCGTTATTTGGCTTAAGGGCGAAACCGACATGTTGGGCGCACTCGAAGAGGTTGAGTCGTTTGGCGAGTTTGCAAAGCGCAACAATGCCGTTGCATCGACGGACGTTAAGTCTTTCGAACATCTGGTTTGCACCGAGCAACTCTCTCGTCACCTGGGCTTTAAGGTGGGCGAGGAGTTGATTCGCGTAGTGCGTGTCCGAAGCCTCAACGGCAACGCGCGCCAAGTGGACCATGGCTATTTTTTGGCGTCGATCGCCAAGGGCCTGACTCCCGAGATCGCGGCAGATTCTATTTACGGCTATCTGGAGCACAAGCGCGGTGTCAAAGTGATGGCGAGCCGTCGTACGGTGAGTGTCGAGCTCGCCAACGATGAGGACTGCAGCTATCTTGACCTCGGCAAATACAACTGCGTTGCCGTCATGGAGAGTCAGTCGTACACCTCGGATGGCATCTTGTTTGAGGTGACGCACACTCGCACACACCCCGAGATCTTCCATTACCGCGTCAATTCCAAGCGATAGCCGGCTAGCTCGCAGCCTGACGAGACTCATGGCCTCAAAGAGAAAACGCCCGGTCAAACCGACGGTACATCGGCTTGACCGGGCGTTTTCTCTGCATTAGATAACAAATAATTGTTTATACAAAACTTGTCAAGTATCAAGTTGAAATTACCGTTCACCGAAGTTTTTCTACCGCTCTAGTAATACTTGTTCAAACAACTAGCCAAATAGCGTATCGTTCAAATCAGCAAAAGGGGCAAAGTCCCCGAGCCAATCTCCGAAGGCGGCGGCAAAGGGTGCCGCCACGGTGTGAAAGGGTGGATTGTAATGAAGAACGAAATGAGCAGAAGGCAGTTCCTGGGCTTTGCTGGTTCCGCGGCTGCAGTTCTTGGTCTGGGCCTCGTGGGTTGCGGTGGTTCTGCCGGCTCCGGCTCCTCTGCTTCTGGTGACGCTGCCGAGGTCTACTTCCTCCAATTCAAGCCCGAGGTCGACAAGGAGTGGAAGGAGATCGCCAAGGCCTATAAGAAGGAGAAGGGCGTCGAGGTCAAGATCGTGACCGCCGCTTCCAACACCTACGAGGAGAAGCTTAAGTCCGAGATGTCCAAGAGCTCCGCTCCGACCCTGTTCCAGGTCAACGGCCCCACCGGTCTTAAGAACTGGAAGGATTACTGCGCCGACCTGTCCGATACCAAGCTCCGCGGTGAGCTCATTGACGACTCCCTGGCTCTGCAGTCCGACGGCAAGGATGTGTGCATCGACTGGGTCCAGGAGAGCTTCGGCATCATCTACAACAAGCAGCTGCTCGAGAAGGCTGGCTACAAGGCCGAGGACATCAACTCCTTCGACAAGCTGAAGGCTTGTGCCGACGACATCCAGGCCCGCAAGGACGAGCTTGGTGTCGAGGGTGCCTTCACTTCCGCCGGCATGGACGACTCCTCCAGCTGGCGCTACACCACCCACCTTGCCAACATGCCGCTCTACTACGAGTTTGAGAAGGAGCACAACCAGGAGGACGACGAGATCAAGGGTGAGTTCCTCGACAACTACAAGCAGATCTTCGACCTGTACATCACCGACTCCACCTGCGATCCTTCGCAGCTTGCTTCCAAGACCGGCGACGACGCCACCAACGAGTTCGCAACCGGCAAGGCCGTCTTCTACCAGAACGGCTCTTGGGCCTACTCTGACCTCGTCAAGGCCGGTATGACCGACGATCAGATTGGCATGATGCCGATCTACATCGGTGTTGACGGCGAGGAGAACCAGGGCCTGTGCTCCGGCGGCGAGAACTACTGGTGCGTCAGTTCCCAGGCTTCCGAGGATGCCCAGAAGGCCACCGAGGACTTCATGTATTGGTGCGTCACCGCTGACACCCCGACCAGCATCATCGCCGACAAGATGGGCCTGACCGCTCCGTTCAAGAGCGCCAAGGAGACCACCAACGTCTTCTCGCAGCAGGCCGTTGCCATGGCCAAGGACGGCAAGAAGACCGTCGCTTGGGACTTCGTCTACATTCCCTCCGAGGAGTGGAAGAAGAACCTCAAGCAGGCTCTGATTGCCTACGCTGCCGATAACAGCAAGTGGGACGGCGTCAAGAACGCCTTCGTCGATGGCTGGAAGACCGAGAAGGCCGCTTCCGAGTAAGCAGTTGCTGCCCAAGCTATCTGATTAGCGACAGGGGGCGGGCAGACGTTGGTTTGCCCGCCCCCTGCATATTGAAAGGACCCTTTTATGGGCAAAGCACTCAAGCGCTGGTGGCCGCTCTTTATGCTGCCCACGTGCCTGGCGTTTATGATCGGGTTCGTGATCCCTTTTATCCAGGGCTTCTATCTCTCGTTCTGCCAGTTTATTATCATTAGTAACGCGCACTTTGTCGGTATCGAGAACTACGTGCGCGCGCTGTCCGATCCGCAGTTCTCCACGTCGTTCTTCTTTACCGTGGCGTTTGCCTTCCTGTCGACGGTGCTCATCAACGTGATCGCCCTGGCCATTGCGCAGGCGCTCACCCGCAAGGCGCTCAAAGGCACCAACATCTTCCGTACGATCTTCTTTATGCCTAACCTGATCGGCGGCATCGTGCTGGGCTACATTTGGCAGATTCTGATCAACTGCCTGCTCTCCAACGTGGGCGCCCAGCTCATCGCTCTTAACTCTGCTGCTGGCTTCTGGGGCCTTATCATCCTGACCCTGTGGCAGCAGGTCGGCTACATGATGATCATCTACATCGCTGGTCTGCAGTCCATTCCGTCCGACTACATCGAGGCCGCCAAGGTCGACGGCGCTACGGCATGGCAGACGTTTTGGAAGGTTAAGATCCCTAACCTGATGCCGACCATCACCATCTGCCTGTTCCTGTCCATCACCAACGGCTTTAAGCTGTTCGACCAGAACCTCGCCCTTACCGGCGGCGCCCCCGCGCACTCCACCGAGATGCTCGCCCTGAACATCTACAACACGTTCTATTCGCGTGCCGGTATCGCATGGCAGGGCATTGGTCAGGCCAAGGCGGTTATCTTCTGCATCCTGGTCGTGGCCATCTCCATGATCCAGCTTAAGGCCACGAGGTCCAAGGAGGTGCAGCAGTAATGAAACGCGATAAGGTTATCAACCGCGCGCTCTCGATTTTCTTTACGATCCTGTCGCTCGCGTGGATCTACCCCGTGTTCATGATTGCGCTTAATTCTTTTAAGAAAGCGACCGCAATCAGCACCACCACGGCATTCGATCTGCTCACGCCCGAGACGTTCAACGGCCTCGCAAACTACATGCACGCCCTTAACGAGCAGGGCTTTGCCTCGGCATTTATGTACTCGCTCATCATCACGGTCACGTCGGTCGTGCTGATCTTGGTGTGCTGCTCCATGTGCGCTTGGTACGTGGTTCGTGTCAACAACAAGATCTCGAACTTCTTCTATTACCTGTTCGTGTTCTCGATGGTCGTGCCGTTCCAGATGCTCATGTTCACGCTGTCCAATTTGGCGGACCGCATCGGCTTTAATACGCCGTTCAACATCTGCTTTATCTATCTGGGCTTTGGCGCGGGCCTGGCGGTCTTTATGTTCGCCGGTTTTGTAAAGAACATCCCGCTCGAGATCGAGGAGGCGGCCATGATTGATGGCTGCAACCCGGTCCAGGTGTTCTTTAAGATCGTCCTTCCCATCATGAAGCCCACCTATCTTTCGGTCGGCATCCTCGAGACCATGTGGGTCTGGAACGACTATCTGCTGCCCTACCTTACGCTCGACTCCACCAAGTACAAGACCATTCCTATCTTGATCCAGTACTTCCGCGGCGGCTACGGCCACGTCGAGCTCGGCCCCATGATGGCCTGCATCATGATGGTCGTTATCCCCATCGTTATCATGTACATCCTCTGTCAGAAGTACATCATCGACGGCGTGGTGGCAGGTGCCGTCAAGGGCTGATGCCGTAACTGTTTTGCAAGTTTCTGCGGCGCCCCTCAGCGCGGCGCCGCATATCGAAAGGTAGAGACATGGCCGAGATCGTTCTCAAACATGTTCAGAAGGTGTATCCCAACAACGAGTCAAAAAAGAAGGGCTTCTTTGGCAAAAAGAAGAAGACCGAGGAGAAGAAGCACAACCTCAAGGTTACCGAGGACGGTGTGCTCGCTGTAGAGGACTTCAACCTCACCGTTCACGACCAGGAGTTCGTCGTCCTCGTTGGCCCCTCTGGCTGCGGCAAGTCCACGACGATGCGCATGGTCGCCGGCCTGGAGGACATTACCTCGGGCGATGTGTTCATCGACGGCAAGCGTGTCAACGACGTGGCGCCCAAGGACCGCGACATCGCCATGGTGTTCCAGAGCTACGCTCTGTACCCCAATATGACGGTGTACGAGAACATGGCATTTACGCTCGAGCTCAAGAAGGTTCCCAAGGACGAGATCGACCGCAAGGTTCGCTCTGCTGCCGAGATTCTGGGCATTACCGAGTACCTCGACCGTAAGCCCAAGGCGCTCTCCGGCGGCCAGCGCCAGCGTGTCGCTATCGGCCGCGCCATCGTGCGTGACCCCAAGGTCTTCCTGATGGACGAGCCGCTGTCCAACCTGGACGCCAAGCTGCGTAACCAGATGCGAGCCGAGCTCATTAAGCTGCGTCACGAGATCAAGGGCACCTTCATCTACGTTACTCACGACCAGACCGAGGCTATGACCCTCGGTGACCGTATCGTGGTCATGAAGGACGGCGTTGTCCAGCAGATCGCCACGCCGCAGGAGGTCTTCAACCATCCCGCGAACATCTTCGTCGCCGGCTTCATCGGCGTGCCGCAGATGAACTTCTTCGATGCCCAGCTGGTGCGCTCGGGCAACGGCTTTACCGTCAAGACCGAGGATATGAACGTGGCGCTCGCCCCCGAGACTTGCGCTCAGCTTGCCCTCAACTGGGACGGCGGCGACGTGAAGGAGATTACGGCCGGCGTGCGTCCCGAGCAGATCCTGCTTGCCGACAAGGACGAGGAGGGTGCGCTCCAGGGCACCGTCGAGGTGACCGAGCTCATGGGCTCGACCGAGCATGTCCACGTGACCGCTCCCGACGGCCAGTTTGTTCTGATTATCCCCGTCGTCGACCTCGAGGCCAAGGGCGCGCTCAAGGCTGGCGACACCATCTGGTTCAAGTTCGAGAAGAACGCGACCCATCTCTTCGATAAGGTATCTGGCAAGAACCTTATCTAGGCCCGGTGCATCCAGGCCCTCCCTTTGGGCGACTGCGGTATTGCCATCCTTTTGCCGCGGTCACATATAAGGCTCCCCTCCCGTCCACTGGGCGAGAGGGGAGCCTTTCTTTGTGTTGGGGTTGTCCATCGGCCAGTTTGTCTTGATTTGTAACAGGAGGAAGGCCAAATTGGGCTTAGATGTTACAGATTGAGACAGCGTCGAGCTGCCCGTCCTTTCATCTCGATCTGTAACACGAAGGACTGATTTCGGCGGTTACCTGTTACAGTTCGAGATTGTTTTAGCCGCCTTGCCCGTCTGTCTCAATCTGTAACAGGTGGACCCAATTTTGCAGGCTAGATGTTACAGATCGAGATTCTTCGGTCGAGTCGGGTCACAGGGTAGCGTGCGGGCACAAAAAGCGGAGCCGCGTTGCCACGACTCCGCTTTCAAGAGGATGGGTAAAGGAAACGAAATTAGCTCAGGTGCCAAATCTCGTCGTTGTACTGGGAGATGGTGCGGTCGGACGAGAAGGTGCCGGCGTTGGCGATATTGATGAGCGCCTTGCGCATCCAGGCGTCCTGGTCCTCATAGTCGGCCAGCACGCGCTCCTTGGTCTGGATATACTCCTCAATGTCGAGCAGGGCCATAAACCAGTCCTTGCCCTTAATGTCGTCGTGCAGGCGCTGCAGGCGCTCGGCATTGCCGGTCGCCATAAAGGCCGGGTTGGTGATGAAGTCCACCAGCAGTTTAATGCCGGGCTTGCGGTAGAGCACACCGGCGTCATAGGTGCCGTTGGCATAGAGCTGCTCGACCTGTTTGGAAGAGGCGCCAAAGGTATAGATGTTCTCGTCGCCCACGAGCTCGGCAATCTCCACGTTGGCACCGTCGAGCGTGCACAGGGTTAGGGCGCCGTTGAGCATGAACTTCATGTTGGAGGTGCCGCTCGCCTCCTTGGAGGCCAGGCTGATCTGCTCGGAGATGTCAGCGGCGGGGATCACGCGCTCGGCGGCGGTGACGTTGTAGTTCTCGATCATGACAACCTGCAGGTAGGGAGCCACGTCGGGGTCGTTTGCAATCCACTGCGACAGCGTCAGGATCAGATGGATGATGTCCTGCGCGATAGTGTAGGCAGGCGCCGCTTTGCCGCCAAAGATGATGGTGACGGGGTGCTTAGGTCTGTTGCCGTTCTTGATATCGAGGTACTTCCAGATGATGTAGAGCGCGAGCATCTGCTGGCGCTTGTACTCGTGGATGCGCTTGACCTGGACGTCGATGATGGCGTTGGAGGGAATGGTCACGCCCTGCTCGAGCGCCATGAACTGGCGCATGATGACCTTGGCCTCGACCTTGGTGGCGGCCAGGCGCTCAAGAACGTCCTTGTCGTCGGCGAACTTGGCGAGTTTGCTCAGATCGCCGGTGCTGCGCCAGTCGGTGCCAATCACATCGTCGAGCAGGCTGGCGAGCGCGGGATTGGCCCCATGGATCCAGCGGCGGAAGGTGATGCCGTTGGTCTTGTTGGAGAACTTCTTGGGATAGATCTCGTAAAACGGATGAAGCTCGGTGTCCTCCAGGATCTTGGTGTGGAGGGCGGCTACGCCGTTGATGGAGAAGCCAAAGTGGATGTCCATGTGGGCCATGTGGACGGTGTCGTGCTCGTCGATGATGGCGACGCGCGGGTCATCGTGCTCGACCTTCGCGATCTCATCGAGCTTGACGATAATGTCGGCGATGGCAGGGGAGACCTTCCGCAGGCTGGCGAGCGGCCACTTCTCGAGCGCCTCGGCAAGAATCGTGTGGTTAGTGTAGGCGACCATGGAGCGTACGATGGTCACGGCCTCGTCAAACTCGATGCCATGCTCGGTGGTGAGCAAGCGAATGAGCTCGGGGATGACCATGGTGGGGTGCGTGTCGTTGATCTGGACAACGGCGTAATCGGCCAGATCGTGCAGGTTGCTGCCGCGCTCGATGGCCTCGTCGATTAGGAGCTGGGCGGCGTTGCTCACCATGAAGTACTCCTGGTAGATGCGAAGCAGGCGGCCCTGCTCGTCGGAATCGTCGGGGTAGAGGAACAAGGTGAGGTTCTTGGCGATCTCGGTCTTATCGAAGTCGATGGAGCTGCCGGGGACCAGGCCGTCGTCGACGCTCGCCAGGTCGAAAAGGCGCAGGCGGTTCTTGGTGGGCTGGCCGTAACCGGGCACATCGATGTTGACGAGCTTGGAGGTAACGGCAAAATCGCCGAATTCGACGGTGTAGGAGCGGTCATCGTCGACTAGGATGTCCTGCTCACCGAGCCACTCGTCGGGGACGGCCTTCTGCTGGTTGTCGACAAAGCGCTGACGGAACAGACCGTAGTGATAGTTGAGGCCCACGCCATCGCCGGTCAAGCCCAGCGTGGCAATGGAATCCAGGAAACATGCGGCCAAGCGGCCCAGGCCGCCGTTGCCGAGTGACGGCTCGACCTCGAATTCCTCGATCTTGTTGAGGTCGTGGCCTGCGGCGGTGAGCTGGTCCTTAACCTCGTCGTAGATGCCGAGGTCGATCATGTTGTTGATGAGCAGCTTACCGATCAAAAATTCGGCGGAAATGTAATAGAGCTTTTTCTTGCCGTTGTTGAGCGGGCGGGCGGCGGAGCGCTCCTGCACGAGTTTGACCAGCAGCTTGTAAATGCGACGGTCGTCGAGCTGCTCGAGCGAGGTGCCAAAAGACTGCTCGGCGAGTTCCATGAGGTTAATTTGGGGCATGTTTTCTCCTGTGATGGGTTGTTTCATGTCTGCAATTCATAAGAAGCCCGCGCGAGGGGATTGGGGTGGCCTCGCGCGGGAAAAGCAAGCGCGTCCGCACGGTGGGGAGGGGTCAGGCGCGGTAGCTCCTATTGAGGAAGCTCGATTTCGGCTTCCGACGGGATGCGGAAGTAGGTCTCGGTCCAGTCGGTGAGTTTGTGCTCGAGCTCGCGGGTGATGGCGCCGTCGAGCATGCGCCAGGTCCAGTTGCCGCCCAGTGTGGCAGGGGTGTTGATGCGCGCCTCGTTGCCCAAGTTGAGCAGGTCCTGCATGGTGTAGATGCACGTGTCGCTCACGCTGGCTGCGATGGTTCGGTTGAGTGCGTCGGTGATAGGCTCGCCGGCCTGCTGATGGGTGTACAGGGCTGCCTGCTCGCGCTGACGCGGGGTGGCCGTTCCCTCAAACCAGCCGCGCGCCGTCTCGTTGTCGTGGGTGCCCACGTAGGCGACGGTGTTGGCGATGTAGTTATGCGGCAGGTAGTACGAGTTGGTGCCCTCAAAGGCAAACTGCAGGATCTTCATGCCGGGGAAGCCCGAGTTGTCGCGCATGTCGATGACGCCGGGGGTGAGGAAGCCCAGGTCCTCGGCGATGATGGGCAGCGTGCCGAGCTTTTCCTCGAGCGTCTTGAAGAACTTGAGGCCGGGACCCTGCGTCCACGAACCGTAGGACGAATCGGGCGAGGAGAACGGCACCTCCCAATAGGCCTCGAAGCCGCGGAAGTGATCAAGGCGGATGACGTCGTACATGTCGAGGGCGGCGCGAATGCGGCCCTCCCACCAGGAGAAGCCGTCGGACTCCATGGCGTCCCAGTCGTAGATGGGGTTGCCCCAGTACTGGCCGGTGGCCGAGAACTGGTCGGGCGGCGTGCCGGCGACGCTCACGGGATTGCCGGCGGCGTCGATCTTAAAGAGCTCAGGCGTCGCCCACATCTCGACGGAGTCACGCGAGACGTAGATGGGCAGGTCGCCGATGATGAGAATGCCGCGCTCGTTGGCATAGGCCTTGAGGCGGCTCCACTGGCGATCGAAGAAGTACTGCGTCATCTGGTGGTAGAGCATACGCGCCGGATGGTTGGCGCAGACCTTGGCGGAAGCCTCGCCGCGGGTGCGGAGCTCCGCGGGCCACTCCCAAAACGCCTTGAGACCGCACTCCTCTTTGACGGTCATGAACTCACAGTAGGGGATGAGCCAGTCCTCGTTGGCCTGGATAAAGCCATCGAAATCGGCCGGCTTGTCGGCGGCAAAGCGCTCGGCGGCGCGGTCGAGAATCTGACGGCGGCCGCCAAAGATAGCACCGTAGTCGACATTGCTGGGGTCGGATCCCAGATACACGCCATCGATATCGCGCTGCTCCAGATACCCTGCTTCGATAAGCTCGGCAAAGTCGATAAAGTTGGGGTTGCCAGCGCGGGCCGAGAACGACTGATAGGGCGAGTCGCCATAGCTGGTCGTCGTAAGGGGCAGAATCTGCCAGTAATGTTGTTTGCACGAGGCGAGAAAATCGACGAAGTCGTAGGCATTCCAGCCAAAGCCGCCGATTCCGTATGGTCCGGGCAGAGATGAGACGGGCATGAGGACGCCGCTTGCACGCTCCATGAATGCGCTCACCAACCTTCTTGTTGTGGGGTCGGCCTGCCGATGGGTGTGCAGTCCGCCTCCGATGTTCTGATTCGATACGCCTATTGTAAAACATGTTGTTTAAACATGTACAGGCAAGATAAAAAAGTTGGTCGATTTTCGGCGAATGGTTACATGCCATGAAAAAAAGCCCCGACCTCACAACGTGAGATCGGGGCAAGAGCGGTATGTAGGTTTTTGCTACTCGGCGTCGGCGAAGCCGTTGGGGTTGTGGCTCTGCCAGTTCCAGCTATCGCGGCACATGTCCGCGATGTCGTATTGGGCCTTCCAGCCCATCATGCGCTCGGCCTTGGAGGCATCGCACCAGTTGGCAGCGATGTCGCCGGCGCGGCGCTCGCGGATCACGTAGGGCAGCTCCTTGCCACAAGCCTTGGAGAAGGCGGCGACGACCTCGAGTACCGAGGTGCCGGTGCCGGTGCCCAAGTTAAAGATCTCGACGCCGGTCTTGCCGTTCATCCAGTTAAGGGCGGCAACGTGACCAGAGGCCAGATCGCACACGTGGATGTAGTCGCGCACGCCGGTGCCGTCGGGGGTGGGGTAGTCGTTGCCAAAGACCTGAACGGCCTCGAGCTTGCCCACGGCGACCTGGGCGACATAGGGCACCAGGTTGTTGGGGATGCCCTTGGGGTCCTCGCCGATCAGGCCCGACGGATGAGCGCCGATGGGGTTGAAGTAACGGAGCAGCACGACGTCCCACTCGGGGTCGGCGGTGTGGACGTCCATAAGGATCTGCTCGATCATCCACTTGGTCCAACCATAGGGGTTGGTCGCGGGCTTCTTAGGATCCTCCTCGGTGACGGGCGGGTTGTCCGGGTCGCCGTAGACGGTCGAGGAGCTTGAGAAGATGATGGACTTGCAGCCATGGTTGCGCATGACGTCGACGAGCACCAGGGTGTTCTCGATGTTGTTGTGGTAGTACTCGACGGGCTTGCTCACCGACTCGCCGACGGCCTTAAAGCCGGCGAAGTGGATGACGCGGTCGATCTGATGGGTATCGAAGATCTTGTTCATCGCATCGCGGTCGAGCACGTTGGCCTCGTAGAAGGTGAGGTTCTTGGCAGCCTCTTCGCCCACGATGGTCTTGACGCGGTCGACGGCGACGGCGCTGGAGTTGGAGAGGTCGTCGACGATGACGACCTGGTAGCCGCCCTCGAGCAGCTGAACGACGGTGTGCGAGCCGATAAAGCCGGCGCCACCGGTTACGAGGACGCAGGTGTCTTTGGGGTCGAGTGCTTTGGACATGTAGTCTCCTATCGAATCAGGAACACTTCTTCAGGGGAGTATAGCGCAGGCAGGGGCACCCAAAATGTGCAGGGCAGGAAAAGCAGATGAACATGCTAACGTACTCATGGAAATGTTTGGCGTGGGCATACCCTCGACCTTGACGTTTGCATATGAGCCGCCGACCACACGGTTTGCTGCCGTTCGTGGAAATCGTTGGGATGCGCCGGATGTACGCTAATATGTATGAGTTGAGCGACATATAAATAAGCATGTAACGGAGTACATATGTCACCAAACAGCGATTCTATCCTTTCCCAGGAGCTCTCGCGCCGCACTGCCCTCAAGGCCCTGTTCGGCGCCGCTTCTGCGGCAGTTCTTTTTGGCCTGCCCGCTCGCGCCCATGCGGCGGAGGCTTCCAAAGAAACCACCGATAAACTGAATGCCGCCCAGGCCCAGCTCGACGAGGTTCAGGCCCAGCTCGACAGCATCGCAAATGAGTATGCGGCGCTGGCCAACAAGAATGCCCAGACCCTCAACGACATCGAGAATGTCCAGGGCAAGATTGACGACACGCAGGCCCAGATCGATGAAAAGAAGGCCGAGCTCAAGAAGAAGCGCAACGACCTTTCCGATCGCGTGGCCGCCAGCTACAAGTCCGGCGGCACGAACATCCTGTCGCTGCTGCTGGCCTCTGGCTCGTTTGAGGAACTCGTCGCCAACGCGCATTACGTTGAGAAGATCAACAAGAGCGACCGCGACGCCATCGAGGACATTCAGACCATCCAGGAAGAGCTCGATGCGCAAAAGACCGAGCTCGAGTCGCAGAAGGCCGACTTAGAGAAGCTCAAGGACCAGCAGACTGCCCAGATGCAGGACATGCAGGCCAAGCAGCAAGAAGTCCAGACCGTGCTGAACGGTCTTTCCGACGACGTCAAGGAGCTCATGGCTCAGCGCG
>DXLT01000002.1:0-1490 GCA_019414555.1 Collinsella sp. | reverse complement strand
CTCAGCGCGATTCCGAGATCCTCGCTGCCGCCCAGGCTGAGGAGGCCGCTAGGAAGGCTGCCGCTGCCGCGGCTGCCGCGAACAAGAACAATTCCTACTCGGGTGGTTCGAGCTCGGGTGGTGGATCGTACGCGCCCGGAACTCCGCAGCAGAATGCCGGCTCGGGCAAGCAGCAGGCTGTCGTCAACGCGTGCTACTCCACGCCTTCGCCGGGTCAGAACTGGTGCGCGGCGTGGGTCACCAATGTCTTCCGTAACGCCGGCGTTGGCTACTTTGGCGGCAATGCGTGCGACATGTTTAACGCATGGTGCTATAGCTCCGACCGCTCGGCGCTGCAGGTGGGCATGATCGTGGCCGATTCCTCGCACAGCGGCACGGGTGCTCCGGGCCTTATCTACGGTCATGTGGGTATCTACGTTGGCGGCGGCATCGTTATGAGCAACGAGGGTGCCATTACGTCTAAGTCGCTTGATTCGTTTATTAGCTTCTATGGCACTGGCTCTGGCGTGCGTTGGGGCTGGCTCGGCGGCGTGGCGCTGTCGTAAAGCCGACGGGGCCGCGTGCCCGCCCGCAATATATTTGATTGCCTGCTCGGGCAGTCCTGCGCAAGACGAAGGCCACATTAAGTGGCCTTCTTTGCGTGCGGAACTCGCGACAAACCTAACCCATCTCGCCCACTCGGCGGGCACGGGGTCCAGGATTGTCAAAAAAGCGGTCGGCGCGCAGTGCGCCGACCGCCGATATATGGGGTCTGATATTTTCTACCAGCTAGGGCCTCTTACTCGTCTAGGAGATCCTCTGGCATGTCGTTGCCGTCGCCTAGATCGACTGGGGTCTTTTCGGCATCGACCGTTGCCTCGGCCTCGGCGCCTTCGCCTTCGGGCTTTTCCTTAGCTGCCGTCATGCGGGCGACAGCGCACACACGGTCGTTGTCGTCGACGGTCATCATCTTGACGCCCTGGGTGGCTCGGCCGGTCTGGCTAATCTCATCGGTCTTGACGCGAATGACCGTCGCGCCTTCCGTCACGATGAACAGCTCGTGCTGCGGACCCACCGTCTTCATGGCCGCGAGGTTTCCCTTACGCTCGGTCATCTGGATGGTGTAGACGCCCTGACCGCCGCGGTTCTGCTCCGGATAGTCCGCGACCGGCGTGCGCTTGCCGTAGCCGCGCTCGGTGATGACAAACAGGTCGCCGTTGCCGTTGGTAACCTCCATACCCAAAACGCTCACGCCGTCCTTCATGCTAATACCGCGAACGCCGCTGGTATCGCGTCCCGTGGCGCGAACCTGGTCCTCGGGGAACATAATCGCCTTGCCCGCAGTGGTGGCCAGGATAATCTTGTCGCCCTCGCGCACACGGCGCACGGCGAGCAGCGCGTCGTCGTCCCTCAGGTTAATGGCAATCAGGCCATCACGGCGGCTGCGGTCGTAGGAGCTCATCACGGTCTTCTTGACCATGCCGCTCTTGGTGGCAAACATCAGATACTCG
>DXLT01000199.1:0-2717 GCA_019414555.1 Collinsella sp. | reverse complement strand
TTATGGATATCGACTCCACGCTCATCAACCAGGAGGTCATCGACCTGTTGGGCGAAGAGGCCGGCGTGGGCGAGCAGGTGGCACAGATCACCGAACGCGCCATGCGCGGCGAGCTTGACTTTAAGCAGGCGCTCGAGGAGCGCGTGAGGCTGCTCGCCGGCCTGGACGAGAGCGTGTTCGAGCGCACCTTTAAGCGCGTGACATTTACCCCCGGCGCGTTGGAGCTTGTGCGCTCGGCACACAGCAAGGGTTGGAAGGTCGGCGTCGTGAGTGGCGGCTTTCACGAAGTCGCCGATAAGATCGTGGCCGCCGCGGGCATCGACTTTTGCCTGGCCAATCGTCTGGAGGTCGTGGACGGCAAGCTCACCGGTAAGTTGGCTGCCGACATTGTGACCAAGGAGTCCAAGCTCATCCAGCTGCTGGACTGGGCAGTTGAGTGCGGTGTCGACATGGCCCATACCGTCGCGATCGGCGACGGTGCCAACGACATCCCCATGATTCAGGCCGCGGGCACGGGCATCGCGTTTTGTGCCAAGCCCAAGACGCGCGAGGCCGCCCCGTTTGCCATCGACGAGCGCAATCTGATGCTCGCCATGGACATCATCCTGCGCGACTAGCCAATCCGTCTAGCAATTGAATCAGTCTGTCCTATAGTTTCCGAACAATTCTGTCTTAGTGTTCGGAAACATACCCTTTGAGTGCTAAACTTTGCGCCGTCGAAGGGAACATATATGGATAAGCGAGATCTAGAGCAGCTGCTGAGCGATGTTGCCGGCGGAGCAGTCACCCCTGCCGACGCCCTCACGCGCATCCAGACGGCTCCGACCGCCGATTTGGGCTTTGCGCAGCTCGACCTTTCGCGCGGGGTGCGCCAGGGAGCCGGCGAAGTTGTCTACGGCGCCGGTAAAACCGCCGAGCAAATTGCCGCCATTATCAAAGCATTACTCGATGCCGGCCAGGAGCGCATCCTGGTCACGCGCCTGGACGACGAAAAGGCAGCCCGCACCTCGGAGCTCCTCGGCAACGGCATCGACCTGGGATATGTCCCGGACGCCCAGCTCGCCCTGGTGGGTGGCAAGCCCTCCCCCAACGGCAACGGACGCATCGTCGTCGCCTGCGCCGGCACGAGCGACCTGCCCGTTGCCGAGGAAGCCGCGTTGACGGCCGAGTTCTACGGCAACGAGGTCGATCGCCTCTACGACGTGGGTGTCGCCGGCCTGCACCGCCTGCTCGCTCATGCTGAGGAACTTGCCCAGGCGCAGGTGGTCATCGCCATCGCCGGCATGGAGGGCGCCCTGGCGAGCGTCATCGGAGGCCTTGTGAGCTGTCCGGTCATCGCCGTCCCCACCAGCGTGGGCTATGGCGCGAACTTTGGCGGCATGGCCGCACTGCTCGCCATGCTCAACTCCTGCGCCAGCGGCGTTTCGGTCGTCAATATCGACAACGGCTTTGGCGCCGCCTATCAGGCAAGTCTTATCAATCATCTGAGCGCCGGCACGTCCTGCGCCCGCTAAGGAGCATTTCATGTCCAACCATCAGCACACGCTTATCATCGACGGCACCTCGGGCATCAGCGGCGACATGACCGTCGCGGCCCTGCTCGACCTGGGCGCCAGCGAGGAGCATCTGCGCGACCAGCTCGCCACGCTGCCGGTCGGCGGCTTTGAGATTGCCGTTACACGCGTAAACAAGCATGGCATCGACGCCTGCGACTTTGATGTTCAGCTGGCTGAGGAGCTCGAGAACCACGACCACGACATGGTCTGGCTCTACGGCAACGAAGCGGGCACCGAGCACACACATGAGCATGAGCACTACCATCATGATCATGGCGAGCACGAACACGAGCACTGCCACGAGCATGACCATGAGACCCACGGTCATGGCCACGAGGGTCACCATCACGCCCACCACCATCACCACCGTTCTTTGGCGGATATCACCGCCATCATCGATGACTCGCAGCTAAGCGATGGCGCCAAGCGTCGCGCGCTCGCCATCTTTACCGCGCTCGCCGCCGCCGAGGCCAAGGCCCACGGCAAAACGACCGAGACCGTCATGTTCCACGAGGTGGGCGCCATCGACTCCATCGTCGACGTCTGCTCTGTCGCCATCTGCCTCGATGACCTAGGTATTGAGGACATCGTGTTCGAGTCGCTCTCCGAGGGTCACGGCACCATCCGCTGTGCCCACGGCCTTATGCCCATTCCTGTCCCCGCTGTCGTCAACCTGTGCCAAGCGGGCAATATCGCCCTCACGCCCGCGCCGGTCGCCGGTGAGCTCGTGACGCCCACGGGCGCCGCCATCGTCGCCGCACTGCGCACGTCCGAGCACCTGCCGGCCCGCTACCGCATCGAGGCCGTCGGCTACGGCGCCGGTAAGCGCCCCTACGAGGGCTGCTCCGGTACGCTCCGCTGCCTGCTCGTTCACGCGGACGCATAGCCATGGATGCCCGCAAGGCAAAAAGCCGCGCTGCCATCGTTGCGGCGTTCTCCGAGCTGCTGCGCGAAGAGGACTACGGCAAGATCACCGTCGGCGACATTATCGCTCGCGCCCATGTGGGTCGGGCCACGTTCTACGGCCTCTTCAAAAGCAAAGATGACCTACTGTCCGAACTCGTGAGCGACATCTGCACCCACGCCCTCGACGACGATGGCACACCGCTCGACGACCCACTCGTGCAGGTCGAGCATATCCTCAACAACCTCTGGGAGCGC
>DXLT01000198.1:0-2737 GCA_019414555.1 Collinsella sp. | reverse complement strand
CCCTGGCGATGTTGAATTGGTGCCTTGCTCCTGTGGGGCCGTGGCGATGTTATGCTCTAACCTCGATTGTTTGAATTGCTTCGAAAAGAGGATGCCGTGATCTGCCCGCATTGCCTTAAGACTATCGAGGACGGCGCCTCGTTCTGCCCCTACTGCAACGCCTATGTGGGTCCGGGCGATGGCCCCGAGCACTCCGAGTTCGTGTTCTGTGAGGGCTGCGGTGCCCGTCTTTCTCCGCATGATCGTACGTGCCCCAAATGCGGACGCCCCGCTCCGGGTATCCTCTCCGAGGACGCGGCCGCATCCGACTTGGCTGCGGGCCGCACGGCGGGTTTTCCGCGCCTAACGCAAGAGCAGATCGATACCGAGGTGCCGCATGCGCCGGCCTCTGCCGCTGCGGTGCTTTCGGACGCCGCCGATCCTAACGAGACCTGCGTGCTGCCGGCTTTCGATAAGGATTTCGGTATTCCCAAGGTCGATATTCCCACGCCGGTTTCCCGCCACGACGATGCTCAAAAACCCAAGCGCAAGGTGCATCCCGACGAGGACGCCTATCACAAGCACAAGCGTCATATCCCTAAGCCGCTCATCGTCATCGCGATCCTTGCCTTTGTGTGCGGTGGTGCCTATTGGTTCGTGACGACCGATCCCATGGGTGTCATGCCTGGCTTCTATGACCAGTTTGGCCAAGCCGCGCAGACGACCTTCCCCACGCGCCAAAAGGGCGAGGCGACTGAGGACGATACCAAGCAGGACGATTCTGCCGAGGTGGTCCAGGAAGAAACCGTGCTGACCGATGATCAGCTCTATACCAGGCTCGACGGTCTGTATCAGACCATCGTGTCCTACGGTGACGAGGACCAGATCGGCGAGGTCATCGATTCCTTTAACAACGGCTATCTCCGAACGCCGCTGTCCACCCGTCAGGAGCTGTCGCAGAGTGCTTACGCCCTGCGCGACCAGATTAAAAAGACGCAAGATGAGCTCAGCAACCTTAAGTACCAGGACGATACGGTCTATGCGGACGACATTGCCCACTTAAAGCAGCTTGCCGAGTGGATGTATGAGCGCGTCGACGTGATCTGCCAGAGTTGGGACATCTCGCTGGCCATTCCCGATGGCGAGTCGATGAGTTCTCACCAAAGCGAGATCCTGGCGCCCATCGCTCAGGGTGGCAACAGCGCGCTTAATCAGTACGACGCCAACGTGGGCTCCTGGAAGCCGCAGCAGCGTTCCTAAAATTAGTTCGCCATAGTCGGCATAACCTACGTGCGCAATTGATGTAAGCGCATGCTTATTGCTACAATTCGTACAAATATGCTTTAAACGCACGAGGAAGGAACCACATGTTTGGTTTTAAGAAAGAGCTCTACACGCCCGAGTATCAGCTTGCCGGCGACGAGTGCGCCGTTATCGAGACGTCGAAGGGTACCATCAAGGTCAAGTTTGACGGCGAGGGCGCTCCCATTCATGTCGCGAACTTCTGCGAGCTTTCTACGATGGGCTTCTATGATGGCCTTAAGTTCCATCGCTATGTGCCCGGTTTTGTCATCCAGGGCGGCGACCCCAATACCCGCGATATGTCCGGCGCCGACGTCGCTGCCGGTCTTGAGGGCCCCGACGGCATGCCCGGTACCGGTGGTCCCGGCTACTGCATCAAGGGCGAGTTTGCCACCAATCCGCGCAACAGCCATGTCGATGGTGCCCTTGCCATGGCACGCTCCATGGACCCCGATTCCGCGGGTTCGCAGTTCTACTTCTGCCTGGGCGCCCAGCATAACCTCGATTCCGGTTACACCGTCTTTGGTACCACGGTCGAGGGTCTCGATGTGATTTCGCAGCTGCGTGCCGGCGACGAGATCGTCCATGTCGAGATCGTTCACGAGTAAAGGGGACTTCCTTGAATAGCCAGCTGATCCAACAGGGCCGCGCCGCTTACCGCGCGGGTGATTTTTCCGCTGCAGCCCAGATGCTTGGGGCGGCAAAAACTCCCGATGAGATTATGGGCGAGGCCGATCACCTTCGTGGCAACGCCTTGATGCACCTGGGCATGTATGCCGAGGCCGCCGAGGCCTACGCCGCTGCCCTCAATGACGGCACCTACGGCAAGCGCGGCGCGCTGCTCACCAACCGCGGCAAGGCACTCGCCGCCGTGGGCGACTACACGACGGCCGCCCAGGCGTTCTCTGCTGCTACGCAGGATGCTTCCTATGCCACGCCGTTCAAGGCCTATCTGGGCCTGGGTAACGCGCTGTTCCAGTCGGGCGACTATGCCAACGCGGGTACTGCCTTCCGTCAGGCTGCCATCGACGGCGCCAATCCGGCTCCTGCCGCCGCACTGGGCGAGCTTGGTCGTTGCTTCATTAAGCTCGGCCGTCCGGCGGATGCCGTGGAGACCTACCGCACGGCTATCGACTTTGCCGGCCCCCGCGACGACACGCGTGCGCTCAACGCCGGCATGGGTCAGGCGCTTTCTGCCGCACTCGACGCCTTTAACGCCGCTACTGCCGATGGCATCTACCAGCTCACTTCCGAGCAGGCCGATGAGCTTGCCCGCGTGCATGATTCGCTTGCCGCGCTGTCTGCCCAGACGGCTATGGCCACGGCTCCGGCGCCCGCGATGGACGCTCCTGCCGTCGATCCGCTCGATCCTACGGGCGCGACCGGTCAGTTTATGCCCGATCCCTCGGACACCGGCTTCTTTACGCTGTCCGAGTCCGAGATGGTCCAGCAGGAC
>DXLT01000197.1:874-2775 GCA_019414555.1 Collinsella sp. | reverse complement strand
CACCGAGTTATAGAAGCTCTCGGGGCCGTAATCCAGCAGCAACACATCTCCGGGCCCGCGGCGCACCGCCACGCTCTCAACGGTGCCATCGCAAGTAATAAATTGTCCATCGATAGCGATCGCCGGAACGCTCGGACGGTCATCAGACATAAAGATTTCGACGACATCACTCGGCGAAGTCAAGAAGGCACGGGCCTGAATGGTGTGCGGCGCAATAGGTACGCAGACCATACCCGTATAGTCGGGGCTCACGATGGGGCCACCGGCACTGAGCGCATAACCCGTAGAACCAGTCGCCGTCGAAACGACGACACCGTCACCGCGTAGGCGGTCGATATGGTGACCGGACACCGTGATGTCAAACTCGACCATATCGGACAGGGGGCCGCGCGTAAGCGCCATGTCGTTGAGGGCGAAGGTGCGCACGACATCCTTCGTACCGTCTTCGCGCACGGACACGATATCCGCGGCGATGGTGGCGCGACGGCTCACGTGCAGCTCGCCGGACAGGGCGTCACTCACGACCTGCAGAATGTCGCGCTCCTCGGGGCTCGCAGCAGTTAAAAAGCCCAGGTGACCATAGGAAAGACCGAGGATAGGAATCTCGCGATGGTTGAGGATGCGGGCAGCGCGCAGCAACGTACCGTCGCCGCCGAGCGTAATGACCAGATCGGAGCCGTCAATATCAGGCGTGCTCTGAATCTTGGATCGCTGGTCGGCAGCCCATGCGACCTCATAGCCCTGGCGAGTCAGCCAAAGCTCGAGCATCAGGCCGCTCTCGACCGCCTCTTGCTTGTAGTAATTGGGAACCAGAAAGACCTTCATAGCGTTGCAGCTTTCTCGCTCAAAACCGATACCTGGGATTGCAGCTCATCGTCGGCGCGCTCGCCGGGGGCAAACCTCGTGCCGTACAGGAAAAACTCAACGTTTCCCTTGGCACCATGAATGGGCGACACGCAGACATCGACCGGGAACAGGCCCTTGGCAGCAAAGAGTTCAACCGCCGCCACGAGTGTATCGTGGCGCACGGCGGGATCGGTCACAATGCCGCCCTCGCCCACCAGCGCCGCCGGAGCCTCAAACTGCGGCTTTACGAGCGTGCAAAACGAACCCGAAGGCTTCAGGCACGCCAGCACGGCGTCGATGATATTCGCGATACTCGTAAACGATACATCGCACACGGCCAGATCGATAGCACCGCCGTAGCCGAGCTCGGGCAACTGCGTCACATTCGTGCGCTCGTGGAGCGTCACACGATCGTCTTGGCGCAGCGACCAATCGAACTGGGCGCGACCCACGTCCACCGAGACAACGGTCGCAGCTCCGCGCTTGAGCAGACAATCGGTAAAGCCGCCGGTAGAGCAGCCCACATCCAGACAGGCAAGGCCCGTCGGATTGATGCCAAACGCATCAAGCGCGCCTTCGAGCTTAAGACCGCCGCGGCCAACATAGGGAATGCGCCCCTTCACATGCAGCGGCAGCCCCGGGATCACCTTAAGGCCCGGCGAAGTCAAGCGCTCACCGCCACTCGAGACCAAGCCGGCCATAAGAGTGCGAAGGGCATCCGCGCGATCGGCGCAGATGCCCTGTGAAATCAGTTCGTCATCAAGACGCACGCGTTTCATGAATGCCATCAACCATTCGTATCCGGAGATGCGGCCTAGCTATCCTGGGATTCGTTTGCCGCATCCTCATCATATTCCTGCTCGAGCTTGTCGGCCTCACGCGGCGTCAGCTCAAACTTGTCGACCATATCGACCGCGCGGGAGCCCAGCTCAATCGCCTCGTCAAACAAATCGAGCGAACGCTCCAAGGAGGTATCCTTGGAACGAACGGTAGCGATGATCTGGTCCAAGCGGTCCGAGATCTCGTCGAAGTTGCGGACGGAACCCTCTGGCATA
>DXLT01000197.1:0-864 GCA_019414555.1 Collinsella sp. | reverse complement strand
TACTCCTCGACGGAGTCGACAACAGCCTCGGCGGCGTCCGCATCCTCGGCCAGCACGCCAGCCTCAGCCTGGGCAACCGCAACCTTGGCGGCAGCCTCGGCAGCCTGTGTCTCCTCGCGAGCGCGATCTTCGGCCAGCAGCTCTTGGTACAGGTCCTCGCCTGGCAGCCCCTCGCTGCGAGCGATCTTGCCCAGCACGCCGTTGACGAACGAAGCGGACTGGTCGGTGCCATAGGCCTTGGCAAGCTCGACGGCCTCGTTGATTACGATGGCGTCCGAGACGTCCTCGTCGGTGAGGAAGCGCATCTCATAGACGGCGATACGCAGCAAGTTGCGGTCGGCGCCGGGCATGCGCATAAGATCCCAGTTCTTGGCAACGGATCGCAGAGCGCAGTCGATGCGGTCGATATGCTCGTAGGCACCGCGGCACAGCTCCAACGCATAGGGGTCGAGGGGACCCTTCGAGATCAGGAAATCACCCTCGAGGACGCGCTCGAGCGGGCTGTCCGTGGCCTCGGCCTGGAACAGCAGCTGCAGCGCCTGACTGCGGGCAAGCGTACGCCCGCGATAAACCTTAAGGCTCAAAGGTTACTCCTTGGGGAAAACGAGGCCGTCAATGCAAACGTCAACGCGCTCAACCTCGACGCCCACCTGAGCATCGATGGCGGCGACCACGGCGACGCGAACGGCCTCGGCGAGTTTCTTGAACGGATAGCCAAAGAACACCACGACACGCACGGTGAGTGCGAGCTTGCCGCCAACGACCTCGGCCTCGACCGCCGGCTCGGAAGCCGGGGCCTTGGACGAGAGCATCATGGAGACAAGGTTGGTGGCAAGGTCCTTGACGCCAACGGAGGCGATGCCC
>DXLT01000196.1:0-2803 GCA_019414555.1 Collinsella sp. | reverse complement strand
CCGTCGAGTGCGTGAATGCGGGCGTCGCCCTCGCCGTATGCCTTGATGACGTCTTTGAATTCGATATAAGCCATCGATCGGTTCCCATCTGGTCGGATAACTCTTTAGTATTACCCATTTCGCACCGACTAAAAAGGGACGGGTTTATTTTGGCAGGTTCTATATGGGGAAACGGCAGCTATAGATGAGGCGCCGGGGAGGCAGAGAAATCATCGATGGGGTCAGGCCGACCGCCAAACACAACGCACGCATCTCAATCTGTCAGCCAAATCATTCGAACAGCTGTTCGTTTCTATGATATGATTCCGCTATCTAAGCAGGCCAATACGCAGAAAGGCGGCCAACATGGCGTTCGACTTTAAGAAGGAATGCAAGGAGCTCTACAGACCTGCAAGCAAGCCGAGTATCATAACTGTCCCGCCTATGAGCTACGTTGCCGTTCGCGGAAAGGGCGACCCAAATACCGAAGGTGGCGAGTATCAAAATGCCCTGCCGCTGCTTTACGGCATCGCCTATACCGTCAAGATGTCAAAGAAAGGCTCAAGGAGTATCGAGGGCTATTTCGACTTTGTGGTACCGCCGCTCGAGGGCTTCTGGTGGCAAGACTCCCCGAGCGGCGACATCGATTATGTACGCAAGGACGATTTCAACTTTATCTCGTGCATCCGCCTGCCCGATTTCGTCACTCAGGATGACTTTGACTGGGCGGTCGCGGAAGCCACGGCCAAAAAGAAACTGGACTTTTCTGCCGTCGAGCTGCTTAAAGTTGACGAGGGTCTCTGCGTTCAATGCATGCATACCGGACCCTACGACAGCGAGCCGGCAACCGTAGACGCCATGCATGAATATGCGACCGAGCAGGGCTATGTCCCCGACTTCTCAGACACCCGTTTACATCACGAAATCTATCTTTCCGATCCACGCAAGTGTGCGCCGGAGAAACTTAAGACTGTGGTTCGTCATCCTATCAAGCGCGCTGAATAGCGTGGAGCGTCATTTCACGCGCTGGGTTTTAAGCCAGCCAACCAGCCGCCTCCTAGGCCGTCCGGTAATTATCTTGACGCGGCCCGTCGCATCTTATAAGTTTGTTTTGCTAAAGCTGGAAAGCCTCTCAACGATGCGCAACTCCAGCTCTTTTTCTATCAAGAGAGCAAGTGTCGGAAAACAAAATGTCGGAAAGCAACGTATCGAGCAGAATCAAACGCTTGCTCAACACCTATAGCGGCCTCGTGCTTATGGGTGCCGTCGGAATCCCTATCGGCATCATCGTTGGCGCCATCTGCGCACTCTTTGGACGCGTGCTTCTGGCAATCGGCGCCTTCCGCGACGAACACATCACACTGCTCCTTCCCTTCCTCGCCCTCATGGGCTTTGCCATCGTATTTTCCTACCGCACCTGGGGCAAAGGCACCGATCGGGGCATGAGCCTGGTATTTGACGTAGGTCACGGACGCGAGGACGCCATCTCCCCGCGTTTGGTGCCGCTCATTATGTTGAGCACGTGGGGGACGCACCTCTTTGGCGGCAGTGCGGGGCGCGAGGGCGTGGCCGTGCAGATTGGTGCAACCGTCTCGCACTGGATCGGCAGGCGTCTACCTTTCCGAAACCCCGGCAACACGTTTTTGCTCATTGGTATGGCCGCTGGCTTTGCCGGGCTCTTTCGAACGCCTCTTGCTGCCACGGTCTTTGCTATCGAAGTACTGGTCGCAGGACGCATGGAATACCGCGCGCTGTTTCCCGCGCTTACGGCCTCGCTCGCCGCAAGTATGACCTCCGGCGCCCTGGGACTCGAGAAGTTCGAAGTCGCCGTTGTCGCCTCATACGCGCTTGATCTCCCCGGTCTTGGACGGCTTGCGGTGCTGGGTATCGCGTTTGGCATGGTAGGCGGCGCCTTTGCCTGGTGCCTTGCCCACGCCAAGACCCTTGCGGCGCGACTGCTCCCCAACCCCTATGTACGAATCGCCGTTATGGGCATCGCGCTATCAGCGATTCTGTTCACACTGTGGCAGGGGCGATACTGCGGACTTGGTACCAACCTGATATCGGCAGCGCTCAACGGTGACGGCAAGGACGCCATCATGCCTTGGGACTGGGCGCTCAAATTCGCACTCACCATTACCACGCTTGCCGCAGGATATCAGGGTGGCGAGGTGACGCCGTTGTTCTCCATCGGAGCGAGCCTTGGCGTCGTGCTCGCCGGAATCCTCGGCATGCCCGTCGAACTTTGCGCCGCGCTGGGATACGCCGCCGTCTTTGGCGGCGCCACCAACACGCTGCTCGCGCCGATCCTCATTGGCTGCGAGGTCTTCGGTTTCGGTAATCTGCCGGCGTTCTTTATCGTCTGCGTTGTGGCTTATCTGTTCAACATGGACAAATCGATCTACGCCCTGCAGGAGCGGGCGTAGAAAGATGTCCAAGCAGGTGGTCTCAACCGGAAACGGCGTCCCACTCTGAGGCTGTATTCCGGGACGTGGTTTCCGTCTGAGCTTCCATTCGGAAAGCGTGTCCCGTTCTTTCACAGCATCTTGGCTATGCAAAGTGCCCGAACGTTACTCCTCGTACGCGCCCTCAAGCCGCAGCAGCCACTCCTTGCGGTCGAGGCCGCCGGCATATCCGTTGAGCGAACCATCGGCGGCAACCACGCGATGGCACGGCACAATAATCGAAATGGGATTACGCGCGACCGCGGCCCCCACGGCACGGGGAGACACAACGGGTGCCTCATTTCCCGGCACACGATGTCGAGCCGCAACACGCTGGGCGATCTCGCCATACGTAGCGACCTCGCCACGCGGAATAGAAA
>DXLT01000195.1:0-2809 GCA_019414555.1 Collinsella sp. | reverse complement strand
TGTGTATAAGAGACAGGCCAGGTGGGCTTCAAGGGCTCCCGTAAGTCCACGCCGTTCGCTGCCCAGATGGCTGCCGAGGCTGCTGCCAAGCAGGCCATGGAGCACGGTATGAAGAAGGTTTCCGTCTTCGTCAAGGGCCCCGGCTCCGGTCGTGAGACCGCCATCCGCTCCCTCCAGGCTGCTGGCCTCGAGGTCTCGAGCATCCAGGACAAGACCCCCATTCCGCACAACGGCTGCCGCCCCAAGAAGCGTCGCCGCGTGTAACTGAAAGGATCGTATCAATATGGCAATCGACAGGACTCCTGTTCTTAAGCGCTGCCGTCAGCTCGGGATCGATCCCGCTGAGCTCGGTTACAGCAGCAAGAAGGAATCTATCCGTCAGCCCAAGCGCCGTCGCAAGGAATCTGAGTACGGCATGCAGCTGCGCGAGAAGCAGAAGGTCAAGTTCATCTATGGCGTTCTGGAGAAGCAGTTCCACGGCTACTTCAACAAGGCCCGTAAGATGAACGGCGTCACCGGTGAGAACCTCATGATCATCCTTGAGTCTCGCCTCGACAACGTCGTCTTCCGTCTTGGCTTCGCCCGCACCCGCAAAGAGGCTCGTCAGTCCGTCCGTCACGGTCACTTCACCGTGAACGGCAAGCGCGTGGACATCCCGTCCTACCGCGTCAAGGCCGGCGACGTCGTCGCTGTCGGCGAGAAGTTCCGTGACCTCCTCCCCATCAAGGAGGCCCTGATTTCCTCCGAGCGCTTTGAGGTCCCTGGCTGGCTCGAGGTCGATATCGAGAAGCTGTCTGGTAACGTGCTCGCTCTGCCGACGCGTGAGCAGATCAGCGGTGATATCAACGAGCAGCTCATCGTCGAGCTCTACTCTAAGTAGTCCATCCGGGCTGCTGAGGCTGGAGGTAATACATGTCAGAATTCATTAGGCCTCAGGTTCAGGTCGAAGAGATCAACGAGACGTCTGCTCGTGTCTCCGTCGAGCCGCTCGAGCGTGGCTACGGCGATACGCTGGGTAACTCCCTTCGTCGCGTACTTCTGTCCTCGCTCGAGGGTGCCGCCGTCGAGGCTATTCAGATCGATGGTGCACAGCACGAGTTCATGACCATCCCTAACATGGTCGAGGATGTCACCGACATCGTCCTGAATGTCAAGGGTCTTGTCTTCAGGGCTCTCGGCACGACCGACGAGGCGACCGCCACCATTTCTGTTGACGGCCCCTGCGAGGTCACCGGTGCGGACTTCTTTATTCCGTCCGAGTTTGAGCTGGTCAACCCCGAGCAGCACATCGCTACGCTTACCGAGGGTGGCCATCTCACCATGAGCATGCGCATCGGCTATGGCCGCGGCTATGTCTCTGGCGAGGCTAACAAGCGCGACAACGATCCCATCGGTGTGATCCACGTCGACTCGCTGTACTCGCCGGTGTCCCGTTGCGCCAAGCTCGTTGAGGCTTGCCGTGTCGGTCAGCACACCGACTACGACCGCCTTGTCCTCGAGATCGAGACCAACGGCTCCATCGCTCCGCGCGACGCCGTGGTCCAGGCTGCCAATATCATCAACCAGCATATGGCTGCCTTTATGAACCTTGCCGAGACCCCCGAGGTCGAGGAGGAGGCTTCGATCTTCGCTCCCGAGGTCACCAACGACAACGCCGAGCTGGACAAGCAGATCGAGGATCTGGACCTTTCCGTCCGTTCCTACAACTGCCTTAAGCGCGCCAGCATTCACTCGGTCCGTCAGCTCGTTGAGTTCTCGGAGAACGATCTGCTCAACATCCGTAACTTCGGTGTTAAGTCGATCGAGGAAGTGAAGGACAAGCTTGAGTCCATGGGCCTGAGCCTGAAGGCTTAATGCTTCGCATATTTGAGGAGAAACTAGACCATGCGTCACAACGTTAAGAAGGGCCTGAAGCTCGGCACCGATGCGAGCCACACCAAGGCCATGAAGAAGAGCCTGGCCAAGGCCCTCTTCGAGAACGACCGCATCAAGACCACCGAGACCCGCGCTAAGGCGCTGCGTTCGGTCGTCGATCCGATCATCACCTGGGCCAAGAAGGGCGACCTGCACTCTCGTCGTCTGGCCATCGCCAAGCTCGGCGATAAGCAGCTCGTTGCCGAGATCTTCGACAAGGCTGCCCAGGGCATGTGGCAGGACCGCAACGGCGGTTACACCCGCATCATGAAGCTCGGCAACCGTAAGGGCGACAACGCTCCTATCGTTATCATGGAGCTCGTCACCGAGCCTTGCACGCCTAAGGCCAAGAAGGCTGCTCCGGCCCCCAAGAAGGCCGCTGCTCCCAAGAAGGTCGAGGCCGTCGAGGAGGCTCCTGCTGAGGAGACCGCTGAGTAGACAATCCGTCTGCATAGGCTATATTCGAGGGGTACGTTCGCGTACCCCTCTTTTTTTTGTCGCGATACCGTTGATTGTTTGTTGGGAGCGCCCATGACCGCGCCGTCTGATTTCAATTCGATTCCTGAGCTCGATGCCACGCTTGTATTCCGTGTTGCCTATGATGGCTCGTCCTATAGCGGATTTGCCGAGCAGCCGGGCCAGACGACCGTTGCGGGCGAGTTACGCCGCGCTATCGAGACGCTGCTGCGCCGCCCGATCGATCTGACGTGTGCGGGTCGTACCGATGCCGGCGTGCATGCGGTGGCCCAGTACATTAGCGTGCCCGTAACGGACGCTGAGCTTGCTCTGACGCGCCGTAGGTGGCTGAGGGCTATGGATGCCCTCCTGCCCAAAGATATTGCCATAAACGAGGTCTACAAGGCCCGTAGGGGCTTTTCTGCCCGCTTTGACGCGC
>DXLT01000194.1:1047-2862 GCA_019414555.1 Collinsella sp. | reverse complement strand
GCGCTTGGACGACCAGATTAACTGGCTCAAACATTCGCTCGATTGGGCTGCGTCTGATGAGATCACCGACGCCAAGGAATACCTGCATTCGCTGAAGGTCGATCTGTTCGATCAGGAGATCTTCGTCTTTACGCCCAAGGGCGAGGTCATGGCGCTTCGTGCCGGCTCCACGCCGCTCGACTTTGCCTATGCCGTTCACACCGAGGTGGGAAACCACTGCGTCGGCGCCAAAATCAACGGTGCGGTGGCTCCGCTCACGCACGAGATCAAGACGGGCGACCGCGTTGAAATCCTGACTAACAAGAGTTCCAAGCCGTCGCGCGATTGGCTCAAGATCGTTAAGACACCTTCCGCCAAGTCAAAGATCCGCCGCTATTTTGCCGCTGCGACCAAGGACGACGACGCTGCCGCCGGTCGCGATATGCTGGCCAAGGACCTGCGTAAGCGTGGCTATGGCATTTCTACGCCGCGTTCGACGCGTGCACTCAACGCCGTGGCGGAGCAGTTTAACTTCAAGCAGCTCGAGGACCTGTTTGCCGCCGTCGGTGCCGGCAAGGTTGCCCCGCGCGCTGTGGGCAATAAGGTCGAGCAAATCTTGGACCCCAAGCCCGAGGAACAGCTCACCAAGGCCGAGGCTATCGCCGAGGTCGTGAAGCAGCCCGCTCGCGGCTCCAACCGCAAGCCGCAAAAGCGCGGCAAGAGCGCCAGTAACGGCATTATCGTCAAGGGCGAGAGCAACAGCGGCCTGCTGGTCCGTCTGGCCCATTGCTGCAACCCCGTGACGGGCGACGACATCGTCGGCTTCATCACGCGCGGTCGCGGCGTCTCGGTGCATCGCGCCAACTGTCCCAACGTCAAAGGCCTTATGGAACATCCCGAGCGCATGATCGACGTGGAGTGGGACGGCGCTGCCGACACCCTCTTCCAGGTCGAGATCGTGGTCGAGTGCCTGGACCGCATGGGCCTGCTCAAGGATGTCACCATTGCCATTGGCGATGCGGGCGGTAATATCCTTTCTGCCGCCACGTCGACCAACCGCGAGGGCATTGCAACCCTGCGCTTTATGGTCGAGATCTCGGACGCGAGTGGCTTGGATCCGCTGCTGGCCTCTATCAGCAGCGTTGACTCGGTCTACGACGCTCGTCGTCTTATGCCCGGCGAGGGTGGAGCCCAGCTTAAGCGCCGTGTGTAGGTGCGAGAGCCTCTCAGCATCATAGATATTGGTTACGTTCGAGGCATCGTTTGGTGCCTCGAACGTATTTTAGAAGGAGGGTATGCGCATGGGCGATATGACTTTGGACCTGACACCCCGAGGTGCGGCTTCGATTGAGGCGCTCGTCAACGGCCCCATTCAGACCAACAGTTACGCCGTGATTTCGAATGACGAGTGCTTAATCGTCGATCCGGCGTGGGAGGGCGAGCGTCTTGTGGAGCATATCCGCACCGCGCATCCTGAGGTGCGCGTACTCGGCTCTGTCTGCACGCACGGTCATGCCGACCATGTTGGCGGGGTTGCCGGGGTTCGAGCTGTCGTTGGCGACGGCGCGCTATATGAGTTGTGCGCTAAGGACGTGACGGTACCTCGCGCAAATATCGAGGAGCAGCGCACCATGTGGGGTATCGAGACGCCCGATCCGGGTGAGCCGACGCGTTTGCTTGTCGAGGGCGATACAATCGAGGTGGGCGACGTCTGCCTGCAGGTGATCGAGACGCCGGGGCATACGCCGGGCGGCATCGTCCTGTTCGCCGCGACCGAGCAGGGGAACATCGCCTTTGTGGGCGACACGCTTTTCCCGGGCAGCCACGGTCGTACCG
>DXLT01000194.1:0-1037 GCA_019414555.1 Collinsella sp. | reverse complement strand
TTGCTTGACGGGCCATGGCGATTCGACCACGATGGCGCGCGAACTTATGCAGAATCCGTTTATGCAGATGTAGGCTCGAAGCCGTCTTTCGAACCACGAAGACCGCTCAATCGTCAAGCTATTTTCCCCAGTGGGTCGATTCTGTGGGGCAAACGGTCAAAATTTGTCCAATCGGATGGTATTCGTGAACAAACGAACGTTTATGCTCGGGTATGTCGTGGTAAAATCTCAGGCGTTATCGGAGCAACCTTACAGGAGGTTTCTTTTATGCTCGTCAACGCAGCAGACATGCTCAAGAAGGCCGAGGCCGGCAAGTACGGTCTCGGTGCCTTCAACACCAACAACCTCGAGTGGACCCTGGCTATTCTCCAGGCCGCCGAGGAGGCCAAGTCTCCGCTGATCCTTCAGTGCACCGCTGGTGCCGCTAAGTGGATGGGCGGTTTCAAGGTCTGCGCCGACATGGTCAAGGCTGCCGTCGAGGCCACGGGCGTTACCGTTCCCGTCGCCCTTCACCTCGATCACGGTTCTTACGAGGACTGCTTCAAGTGCATCGAGGCCGGCTTCACGTCCATCATGTATGACGGCTCTCACGAGGAGACCTTCCAGCTTAACCTCGACCGCACCAAGGAGCTCGTTGAGCTTGCCCACTCCAAGGGCATGTCCATCGAGGCCGAGGTCGGCGGCATCGGCGGCACCGAGGACGGCGTGACCTCCAACGGCGAGCTCGCTGACCCCGCTGAGTGCAAGCAGATCGCTGACCTGGGCGTCGACTTCCTCGCCTGCGGTATCGGCAACATCCACGGCGTGTACCCCGCCGACTGGGCTGGCCTTTCCTTCGAGCGTCTGGGCGAGATCAAGGCCCAGACCGGCGACCTGCCCCTCGTCCTGCACGGTGGCACCGGCATCCCCGAGGATCAGATCAAGAAGGCCATCTCCCTGGGCATCTCCAAGATCAACGTCAACACCGACCTGCAGCTCGTCTTCGCCAAGGGCGTCCGCGAGTACATCGAGGCTGGCAAGGATCAGCAGGGCAAGGG
>DXLT01000193.1:0-2875 GCA_019414555.1 Collinsella sp. | reverse complement strand
GACAAGCGCCGGGCGCTTCTCCCTCATGACAACTCCAACCAATATGCTACGGGCGCACGACGCGCACGGCCTGCTCCATCTTCTCCACGATCACGTACATGTTGGTGACCTCGCCCACCGCAAGCTGGTCTTTAATGCCATAGTGGTCGAGGCAGGTACCGCAGGTGAGAATCTCGACACCCTGCTCGGCCAGCCCCTTCAGGTCGTCGAGTACCGGCGAACCCTCGACGGTGAGCTTGGCTCCGCCGTTGTAGAACAGCATGGTCGCGGGCAGCTCCTCCTGCTGCGTCACGGCAAAGATGAAGGCCTTCATGAGCTTGTGGCCCAGCTCGTCGTCGCCACGGCCCATACAATCGGTGTAGACGGAAATGACGAGTTTGCCCTTGCTGGCGCTGGCACCACAGAAGGCAGCGCCATCCTGCTCGGGATCGGCCACGGCAACGGCGCCAGAAGTCGCGACGGTCACGTGCCACTCGGCGTCCGAGATCTTCTCGACCGAGGCCGTGCAGCCCTTCTCCTGCGCCATCTTGGAGATGTTCTTGACGGCGGTCTCGTTGTCGACCGAGGTCACCACGGCGCCCTCGCCGTCAAGCTGTTTGAGTGCCTTAAGCGTCTTGACGACGGGCAGCGGGCAGGCATCGCCCATGGCATTGACTTCAATTTTGGTAGACATAGTAAATTCCTTTCGAATGAATCAATCAAGAACGATAGATAGTTGAATAAACAAACCGTTAACGGACAACGCGGACGGCAGGACCGCCCGGCTCCGCCTCGCAAACGCGACCGACGACGGCGGCAACGCGCCCCTCGGCATGCAGACGACGCGCAAGCTCATCCACATCCGCCGCGGGCGCCGCAATAAGCAAACCGCCCGAGGTCTGCGGATCGTACAGCGCATCCAGCATGCCCGGCTCCAGGTCCTCGTCGGCCGCCACGCGCGGGCCAAAGAAGTCCTGGTTGCGGTAGGAGCCCGCGGGGATAATGCCCAGACGCGCCATGTCGAGCACCTGGTCAAAGAGCGGCACCGCCCCCGATGCAAGCTCAACCTGCACGCCCGAGCCCTCGGCCATCTCGCACGCGTGCCCGATCAGACCAAAGCCCGTAATGTCGGTGCAGCCGTGAAGCTCAAGTCCCTCGGCCAGACGAATCGGTGCCTCGTTGAGGGTTCGCATCGAGTCAAACATGGCTGCGGCCTCGTCCTGCTCGATGAGCTCGCCCTTAATGGCCGTGGTGATAATGCCCGAGCCGATGGCCTTGGTCAGCAGCAGAACATCGCCCACGCGCGCGCCGCTGTTGGCGAGCATACGGTCAAGCGCGACAAAACCGCTCACGGACAGGCCGTACTTGGGCTCGTCGTCGTTGATGGTGTGACCGCCCGCGATGGAGCAGCCGGCCTCGACGCACTTGTCGGCGCCGCCCGCCAGAATCTGACCGGCAACCTCAACGCCCAGGCAGCTCGGGATGCACAGCAAGTTCATGGCATGGCTCGGCCGCCCGCCCATGGCGTAGATGTCCGACAGCGAGTTGGCCGCGGCGATCTGGCCAAACAGGAACGGGTCGTCGACCATCGGCGGGAAGAAGTCGATGGACTGCACGAGTCCCAGGTTCTCCCCTACGCGGAAGACGCTCGCATCGTCGGAGGTATCGAACCCCACGAGCAGGTTGTCGTTATGCACATTGGGTAAATCGCCCAGGACCTGGGCGAGGGCTCCGGGGGCCAACTTAGCGGCTCAACCGCTCGCGGCCGTCATGGACGTGAGCTTAATCTGATCGTCAGCCATCGATACCTCCTCTCATCGGTCAATCATTTCCTCCCAGTATACGCATGAATGCGAGCCTACGGCGGATGCATTAATTGAGCGCCTGTGCGCGAATCGCCGCGCCGATGGCTCCGGCAAAGCGAGCCTGGGGCGAGGTGGTCACCGGCGACCCCAGTAGCTCGCCCAACCGCTCCACTACGAAGGCGTTCTCGCACAGGCCACCGGTCAGGTAGTACGGGGCGCCCGCCGCCTGCCCAGCCATGGTCGCCACGCGCGAGACCACGCTGTCGATCACGCCACGCGCAATGTTCTCGCGCGGCTCACCGCGACCGATCAGGCTGATGACCTCGCTTTCGGCAAACACGGTGCACATGCTGGAAATCTTGGTAGGCTCGCCGGTGCGGGCGAGGTCTGCCATCTGCTGCTGGGTAATGCCCAGGCGGTCGGCCATGATCTCCAGAAAGCGCCCGGTGCCGGCGGCGCACTTGTCGTTCATGGCGAACTTGGCCACGCGGCCGCCCTTAAGCTGAATGACTTTGGTGTCCTGGCCGCCCACGTCAATCACCGTGCCATGGTCGCCAAACAGGCGCACGGCACCGGTGCCGTGGCAGGTGATCTCGGTCACGACCTTGTGCGCATAGGGCACGGCGACACGGCCGTAGCCAGTCGCGACCACGCGAACATCGTCGCCCGTCACGTCATAGCCGGCTGCGGCGAGCTCACCGCGTAGGCGCTCGGCCGCATCGACCGACGAATACCCCGTCGGCATGACGCAGGTCAACGCAATGGCGCTGTCCGTCTCCAACACCGCAGCCTTCGCGGCCGTCGAGCCTATGTCGATACCAATGCCAACCACGGCATCCTCCTTCTATGCGGCAAAGCATCTATCCCTTTGCCGCATTTGTCCTACAGGGTTTCGATGAAGGCGGCGATGCGCGTCTCGATCTGACCCATGTCGCCGTTGCTGTAGTCGGTCTCGATCTTCATATACGGAATACCCGCACCCTCGACAACCTCCTGCATGCGCGCACTCTCCACGTTAAAGGTGTGGCAGGCCTGCAGCACGCTCTCCACTACGCCATCGACGTGATACTTCTCGCACATGGCCAGCGTGT
>DXLT01000192.1:0-2877 GCA_019414555.1 Collinsella sp. | reverse complement strand
CACGTATACGCGCGGCAACCCATGCCAGACAAAGGAACGCCATGGATACTACCGATAGCGCCTATGGCGACAAACTTATCCGTCTCGACACGTTCGATACCGCCGTGGCGGTAGACCCCAGCGCCGAGGATGATGCCAAGCGCCGGTTTATGACGCTAATTCTTCAGACGGCATACCGCGACGACGGCAATATCGGACACGTGCTTCGCGCGACCAACACGAGCGGCGAGGTCTTTGCCGTCAAGCTACTCAAGGACAACGCCATCCTTTCCGGCCAAGCCCCCGATCGCTCCGCCGAGCAAGCAGCTGCGCACCTGGCCAACACCACCGCGCTGTTCGAGGAGTACCGTCATCTGTGTACTGTCTCGCACCTGCGCGGATTTCCGCGCGTCTATGGCTATGGATCGTGCGAGGACGACCCGCTCATCCTCATGGAGTGGGTCGAGGGAACATCGCTCAAGCAGGCGCTGCCCTTGCTTCCGCACGATGCCTCGGGCGGGCTAACCACCCAGATGGTGGCCGCCGTTGGAAACGCCGTGCTTCGCGCACTCCTGATGACCAAGGGTCTCGTGAATCCGGTCGTCCATCGCGACCTGTCGCCCGCCAATATCATGTTCCGCACCACCAGTCGAACGCTCGAGCAGCAGATCGCCGATTGCTCCTTTGACCCCTGTCTCATCGACATGGGCTCCGCGACCATGGCCCTCGGCGACGACACGATCACCCGGCGCGCCGACATCTGGCGCTTCGCCACGCCCGCATACGCCGCGCCCGAGATGCTCACGCAGGATATCGAAGGCATCGCGGCCCTTCGCCGCTCGCCTGCCATCGACGTCTACGCGCTATCGAGCATTCTGTACCAGCTCTACAGCGGTCGCAAACCGTTTGACCTTGAGTCGACGGACGCCGCTGCAACCGGCTCGTTCTATCTCGTAAAGACCAAGACCAAGCCGGCACCGCTCGAGCCGCGCTGCGAGGGCGATGAAGCGCTCGTCCAAATCATCATGAAGGGTCTCTCAGTCGAACAGGACGATCGCCCTACCGAGCAGCAGATGCTCGAGGCGCTCTCGGCATACCTCACCGACGCCGAATCCGAGGGCCGCGAAGGCGCGGGCAGTGACGCCGCAATCGACATCGACTCCGGTACACACCTTAAGGTCGACGTCGTCGGCGAGCGCGCGCGAGAGATCCTGGAGCAGGCCCGGCACGATGCCATGACCCGCCGCCGCTTTATTATCGGTGGCGTTGTCGCGGCCGTTGCGGGGCTCAGCGTTATCGGGGCGGCAACCCATGGCTTTGGCATCCCCGACTACCTGGACGGCATCCGCGGTTCACTCGACGACTACACCTGGGATCAGCTGCAGGAGATTTCGCTCAAGATTAGGGCCGCCGAGACCCGTAGCGAGGCACGCGAGATTGCCAAGCGCTATCATCTGCTCGATGCCGATGGGCATATCCCCTATCCGTGTACCAAGCGCGTCACGCTCACCAACGGGCTGGAGGTCGGGGCGCAGCTTGTGGGCATCCGCCACGATGAGCTTCTGGACGGGACGGGCAAGGCCGGACTGACGTTTATGTTCGATGCGGGTATTGCCGAGCGCAACGCTGCGGCTGAACCGCCGAGCGCCGGCTGGGCAGATTGCGAGCTGCGGGAATGGCTCAACGGCGACGGCCTTAAGCTGCTGCCCAACGAGTTGCGCGCGCTCATTAAATCTGTCAAAAAGATCTCGAATAACGTTGGCGCCGCCAGAAGCGCATCGTGTCTGAGCGAGCTGCCCGCAACCCTTTGGCTGCCCGCCATGGTCGAGCTGTGCGGCAATCAGCCACCCGAGTCATTTACCGAGGACTTTCACTACCTGGCCGACATCTATAACGGCGAGGGCAAGGAGTACCAACTCTTCCGCGAGCTCAAGGTGAGCCCGTATTCCACGAACGAGACGATGGTCCGCCAGTGGAAGGGCAAGGACACCTGCTGGTGGGAGCGCACGGTGAGCCCCGACACATCGGAGAGCGAAGGCACACTCTATATGAATCGCGTGGGACGCGACGGCGACGTCTTTACGTACGCAACGCCTGCAAGCAAGCCCAACAAGCGAACCTGCGTGATTCCCGGATTCTGCATCTAGGAAGCGGGCGCCTTGCCGCGGCGGGGCCCCTCCCCGGCAATTGTCTCGATCTGTAGCACTAGCTCGGCAGATACAGGTTTAGATGTTACAGAACGAGACAAACCCCAGCCCCGCGAGACAACATCTCAATCTGTAACAGTAAGGGGTCAAAAACCTCTCTAGATGTTACAGATCAAGACATTTGAGTTGACCGCGGGCAGTCTGTCTCAATCTGTAACAGTTAGAGGTCATATTTGCTGCTAGATGTTACAGATTGAGACATTAAGTTTCCCGTCAACTGTTTGTCTAAATCTGTAACAGCTATGGTTCAAAAACCGGTCCAGACGTTACAGATTGAGATGTTTGGCAGGGACTGCCAACGATTGAGCAGCCGCCCTCATCCGTAATGAAAAGTCATACATTCCAACTATTACTAGACACCCCCAGGGGGTATGGGTGTATAGTATCGGCAGGTTAACAATTCCAACACCGAACTACAGAAAGGAGAAGCCATGGCTCAAGATAAGTTCGACGTGGGCGGCATGACATGCGCCGCCTGCCAGGCGCACGTGGACCGCGCCGTAAGCAAACTCGACGGCGTCCAAAGCGTCGCGGTCAACCTACTCGCTGGTTCCATGATGGTCGACTATGACCCCGCGCAGGTCTCCCCCGAGGATATCTGCACCGCCGTCGACCGCGCGGGCTACTCGGCCTCGCCCGTCGATGCGGGCACCGGCGCCGCTGGCTCAAACGGCAGCGTGCAAGCCAGGTC
>DXLT01000191.1:0-2897 GCA_019414555.1 Collinsella sp. | reverse complement strand
CTTCCTTGCTGCGCTTGAGCACCTTTTGCTGCGCAAGCATGACGTTCTTTTTGACCGACAGGTGCGGGAACAGGTTGAACTGCTGAAACACCATGCCCAGGTGCGTGCGCACTTTGTTGAGGTCGACGCCCTTGGCACACACATCCACGCCCTCGACGACAATCGAGCCGCTCGTGGGATGCTCCAGGCGATTGATGCAGCGAAGCATCGTCGACTTGCCCGAGCCTGAGGGGCCCAAGACCACAACGACCTCACCCTTGTGCACATCCAGATCGATATCGCGCAGGACCACGTTGTCCCCAAAGGCCTTCTGGAGGTTCTTGATGCTGACGACGACCTCGTTCGAGTTATTGGTTTCGCTCATGATAGGACCTCCTTACAGACCGGCGATGTGATCGGCGGGCGTCGCGACAACCTGTCCGGCGCTCTTGGCGGGACGCTTCTTCTTGGTCTCGGCCGTGCCCAAAAGCCTCGCCTCAAGACCGCTCACCAAGCGAGCGAGCGGCAGGGTGATGACCAGATAGAACAGGGCGGCAACCACGTACGGTGTAATGGAGCCCGTCGTGGCCACGATGGTACGGGCGTTCATGACGATCTCGACCACACCCACGGCGGCAAGCAGCGACGTATCCTTGTAAAGCAAGATAAACTC
The DNA here is from genome assembly GCA_019414555.1 of Collinsella sp. Lineage (GTDB taxonomy): Bacteria > Actinomycetota > Coriobacteriia > Coriobacteriales > Coriobacteriaceae > Collinsella. The sequence continues at coordinate 2,245 of DXLT01000191.1, read as the reverse complement.
GCTGGTCAGCGTAGGCAAAACATTACGGAACGTCTGCGGAATCATGACATAGAGCAGCGTCTGGAACGCGTTCATGCCCAGCGAACGCGCAGCCTCGTTTTGGCCCTTGGGGATCGATTGAATACCGGCACGGAAGATCTCGCATAGGTACGCAGACGAGTTCATGGCCATGACGATAACGCCAAGCACGTAGTCATCAACCTTGACGCCGGCCAACGGCAGACCGAAGAACGCGATATAGATCTGCAGGAACGCCGGCGTACCGCGGATGATATTCACATAGATGCCGGCGAGGCAGCGCAGGATGCGCGACTTGGAGATGCGCATGAGCGACAGGGCAAAACCGAAGGGAATTGCCAGCGGAAACGCCACAAGCACGATCGAAAGCGACATAAGGAAGCCCTTAAAGACGATCGGCAGGCTTTGGACCAAAATGACCGGGTTCAAGAACAGGCGCAGGAACATATTGGAGTTCCAGGCCTCGACCCACGGCTGCTCCTTAAGATCGGCCAGGAAGTTATCGAAGGCCGTCACGCCCTTGATCTCCACCGACGGAATCTTGGAGATCTTCTTGGTCGAGCCATCGGCCAAAGTGTAGGTGCCGCTAAAGGCCTCATCGCCGCCCTCGACGGGGAAGGTCACGCCGTAAACCTCGACACGGAAAAAGCCGCCGGCAGGCGCCGTCTCGCCAAAGTCAATCTTGAGCGTCTGGCCATCAGCCTTGCACGTGGGTTTCATGGGCGTACGATCCATGAGGTCCTCGCCCGAGAGCATCGTCAATCGCGTGTCATCGGTACCAAACGTCGTGCCGTCGACAAACGTCAAAGAAAGACCGCTCAGCTCCTCGTCGGCATCGGCCTGGACCTCCCAGGTAATGCGCGTCTCGGTACCGCCGACCACAGCGCTGCCCGAACCGGTGTTGGGTCGGGCGGTAATCTTTGCGGTCTCAAGCGCCTGGGCGGTCGTGGGCGCATATGCCCCCACACACACCAGCGCAAGCGCCACGGCCATGACGCAGACTAGCTTTTGGAGCAAGGCGGGCAGTGGAAAACGCTGCTCCGCGGCCCCTTTGTTCAGTCGAGACAAGGTGGCTCCTATCGTAGAAGTTGCCGGCAAAACGAGACGGAAATACTCTCCGTCAAGAGAAGCGCAAAGGCCCTCTCCGCCAAAACGGAAAGGGCCCGTGAGCAATCAAGTAGCTATTTTACTTGATGTTGTACTTAGCCATGAGGGCGTCAACGGTACCGTCGTCGGTCAGGTCCTTGATGGCCTGGTTGATGTCGTCCTTGAGCTTGGTGTTGCCCTGGTTGATGGCGATGGCGTACTCCTCGCCGGTGCTAATCTGCTTAATGGTCTGGCAGGTGTTGAACTGCTCGGCGGTCAGCTGGCTGGCAACGGAGCGGTTGGTGACTACGGCGTCGCCCTTATCGGACTGCAGGGCGCTGAAGCACTCGGTGGCGTCCTTGTAGGGGACAATCTTGGCCTTGGGGAAGTTCTCCTGGGCAAAGGACTCGGCGGTCGAGCCAGACTGGACGATGATGGTAGCATCGGCGTTGTTGAGCTTCTCGCTGTAGTTGTCGGCCGTGATGTCGGCGTTATCGACCTTGGTCACGATAGCCTGATCGTCCATGTAGTAGGAATCGGAGAAAGTGACTTCTTTCTCGCGCTCGGGCGTGTCGGTGATAGCCGCGATGGAGACGTCATATTTGGCGCCCGAAGCGACGCCCGGAACCAGCGTGTCAAAGTCATTGTTGACATACTCGACATCCAGGCCCAGCTTGTCGCCGATAGCCTTGATGAGTTCAAGGTCAAAGCCCTGATAATCGCCGTTGTCATCCTTGTACTCAAACGGAGCGTACTCGGCAGAGGTGCCGACGGTCAGCGTACCGTCCTTGACGAGCGCGTACTCCTTGGAGCCGTCGACCTTCTCGACCTTAGCGTCGTCAGAGCTGCTGGAACCGGCATTAGAACCAGAGGTGGCGTTGGACGAGCCGCAGCCCGTCAGAGCGAGGGCGAGCGCCATAGCACCCGTGGCGGCAAATGCGCCAAGCTTCTTCAGCTTCATAATCAGTCTCCTTCCAATGACCCCACGTGATTCAGAGGTCTGCAAAAACTGAGGGTTATTATGCACCCGCTTGGAAGAATCTGCAATTAGAAAACTGATTGAAACAAACCCATAACGTGAATGGAGGGGACCTCGGACAAAATCTCGGACCCAATCTGGGTCCAGGAGGGAGTCCGATGT
>DXLT01000190.1:1730-2960 GCA_019414555.1 Collinsella sp. | reverse complement strand
ACTCGACAGACAGGGCCTTGGAAACACCAACGGAAACCATGGGCTTACCGGCGAAACGCTCAGCCTGGACATCCTTATCGGCTGCGACGACGACGGCCTTGGCACCGGCGATCTCGCTCTTGGTGAGCTCGTTCTCGACACCGACCTGGCCATGAGTCTCGACCTTAATGGTCAGACCGCGCTCGGCAGCTGCCTTCTCCAGCGCCTCCTTCGCCATGAAGGTGTGCGCAATGCCGGTCGGGCAACCGGTCGCGGCGATGATGTCAAACTTAGCCATGTGTCCCTCCTTCTTGAGTACAGCGCCCGCGGGCGCTCCCCTACACGCGCTTCGATGCGCGTTTTTCCACAACTGAAAGATACCAACCTACCGTCCGCGTGAGAAGAGACAAGGCGCAATTCTCCGGTGAAAGGTTCTTTCATAACCGTAAACGGCAAGTGAAAGTTTACCATCAACACTTGAAACGGCAAGGTGTATCTTGTAATTGAAAATGCCCGTATACTATGGCATTGCAAATCAAGTTAGATTTTCATGCCAACCAGGAGCCATCCATGACCGATAGTAGCAAAAGCGCACTTTCCCTCATTAGTACCCACCAGGGATACAGCGAGTCCGAGCAGCGCATTGTCGACTATATATTGGAGCACCAGTCCGAGGCGCCACGCCTCACGGCGGCTCAGCTCTCGCGCGCTGCCGCCACGTCCGAGGCGACCGTTTCGCGTTTCTGCCGCAAGCTGGGCTTTGGCAGCTTCCGCAGCTTTCAGTTTTCGTTGGCGCGCGACTTAGAGAGTCAGCGCAACGAGGGCCTGACCGACGAGGTCTCGCTCGACAACATGGAGCAGAGCCTTAAAAATATCCTCGCCGCCAAGGTGAGTGAGCTTAATGCGACCATCGACGGCATTGATCACGACACGTTGGCCGCAGTTGTACACGCGCTTAAGAATGCCGGCGTTATTGAGTTTGCGGCCGTAGGCAACACCAACGCCGTCGCGCTCGACGCGACGTTCAAGTTCTCGCAGCTGGGCCTTCGTTGCATGGCAAGCACCATCAGCGAGACCTCGATTGGTTTTGCGCTCACGCTGCGCCCCGGTGACGTTATCGTGCTGATCTCAAACTCCGGCAAGTCGCGCCGTCTGAATCGCATGGCAAAAGCGGCTCGCGACTGCGGCGCAACCGTAGTCGTCATCAGCAGCGACAGCAAATCCCCGCTCGCGCGCCTGGCAGACTACACC
>DXLT01000190.1:0-1720 GCA_019414555.1 Collinsella sp. | reverse complement strand
CTACACCTTTAATACCGTCAACCACGAAGCACTACTGACAACGGGCGACTTCGCGTTCTCCAAGATGAGCGCCACGATGATCATCGAGGTCATCTACAACTTCCTGCTGCCCGAAATCGAAGACGCCCGCGAGCATATCAGCTACTACGAAGAGCTCATCCAGCCGGATAAGGTTGTGGAGTAAAACGCGTAGTGGGACAAAAATTTCAGTCTATTTTGTCCCACCAACACCGCTGATACGACCTAACCTCGAGCTTCTTCAAGCATCTGCTTGGCATGCGCAAGACTTGCCTCCGATTGGTCGCCGCTGAGCATGCGGGCAATCTCGGCAGTGCGAGCATCCCCAGCCACCTCATCCAGATGCGTCTGGGGAACGTCGCCGGGCTCTTTACTGACCACGTAGTGCTTGTCGGCCATAACCGCAACCTGCGCCAGGTGTGTTACGACGATGACCTGATGCGTGGCGGCAAGATCGGCCAGCACACCAGCAAGAGCGCGGGCCGTGGAGCCGCCGACACCAGCATCGACCTCGTCAAACACCAGCGTATCGACACCGTCCGCGTTACCGAGGACAACCTTACTTGCCAACATGACGCGGCTGAGCTCGCCGCCCGACGCAATGCGGCGCAGGGGACGTGGAGTCAAACCGGCGCCGCTGCGGTATAGCAGCTCGTAGCTCGAAGGACCAACGGGCGTCCACTCAGCACGGGGAAGATCACGCGACTCCCAGACGAGCTCGGCGCCGCCCATCTCCAGGCGAGCCATCTGGCGGCAAACCTCGTGGCAGAAGCGCGGGGCCGCCACATTGCGAGCGCGCTTAAGTGCCTTGGCAGCGGCAAACAACTCGCGCTCGGCGCTCCCGAGTGCCTCACGCGCCTTTTTGATCTGCTCATCGCCATCATCGACCAGGGACAGCAGCTCTTGCGAGCGATCGCGCATGGCAAAAACATCGTCCATGGTAGGACCCCACTGACGCAGCAGGCCCTTGAGGTCGGAATACCGCTCACGCATGCGAGCGAGCTCGCGCGGATCGAAGGCGACGCCATCGCGATAGGCACGAAGTTCGTTCGCGCAATCCTCAAGGGAGATACAGGCATCCGAAAGCAAATCGGCAATGTCGCCAAGTTTGCGATCGACGGAAGCCATACGGGAAAGTTCTGCCACGGCGCTGTTCACGGCATCGAGCGCTCCCCCTTCAGAGGCAAGCGATGCATGGGCATCATTAGCTGTGGCAACCAGCACCTCGGCATGTTCGGAGCGCGGCAGCAGTTCCTCGAGTTCCTCATACTCGCCCGGTTTGGGGTCGACCTCGCCGATGCGCTCGAGCGCAAAGCGCGCTTCCTCGACGCGGCTCCCCTGCGCACGCGAGGTCTCTTCGACACGTCGAACCTCCTTAGCGGCAGCGCGCGAAGCCTTAAAGCAGGCGCGGTAGTGCTCGAGCGCCTCGAGTGCAGGGCGCCCTGCCCAGGCATCGACCATCGCAACATGATGCGCCGGATCGAGCAAGCGCTGGTGCTCGTGTTGGCCGCACAGATCCATCATCACGCCAACGCGCTCCGAAAGCTCGCGCACACTGGCGATGCGTCCGTCAATCTTCACGCGGCTGCGGCCCTCGGCAGAAAGACTGCGCTGCACGATGAAGCCCTCCGTGTCGTGCGGGCCGTCAAACAGGCGCGCCTCGACGCTCGCCAGCGCCTCGCCCTCGCGCACCATAGACGAA
>DXLT01000019.1:0-11026 GCA_019414555.1 Collinsella sp. | reverse complement strand
CAATGGTATACGGGTGCACCATCGACGTCTTCAATACAGAAGATATCAGTGCGGAGTGTTTTCAAAACCAAGCCCGGCCCCGGCCTGCATTGACACAGCTGGCGGTTCTTGGGCATCGCTTGCTGGCGGGGTTCCTTAGCTGAAATGGACTTGGCCGAAAGGGCCGCTGGTCCCGGTCGCTGGTTCGCGCTTTGCGTGAACTCCGCGCCACTGTGGGTCAGTTAGGCTTCCGTTGTTGGACCCGCCACATCTTCCCGTCCCAGCATCGATCTTAGCTTCTCAAAGCTCTCCTCGCTCAGGCAGTGCTCCATGTGGCAGCCCTCTTGCGACGCCACCTCGGCCGATACGCCTGCATCCTCCAAAAGCCCCACGAAAAAGCAGTGGCGCTCCCACATTTGGCGCGCGACCTCCAGACCGCGCTCTGTCAGATGAACATCTCGTTTGCCCATTTCGACATAGCCGTTGCTTTCCAGCGTCGCCATGGCCTTGGAAACGCTCGCCTTGGTTACGCCGAGGTACTCCGCAACGTCGATCGAGCGCACGATGCCCTGACGTTCCGACAGAACGTAGATCGATTCGAGATAGTCTTCTCCGGATTCACGTAGGGCCATGGGCCGCCTTTCGCTATGATTGCTAGTTAGCCTTTGGATACTTTTCACAGCTTACTTTACCGCAAAAGTTGCCCATGTCTTACTACTTTGCCTAAAAGTTAGCCGTGTTTCACAAAACGTGCGGGACGAAAACAAAATGGGGACGCCCCGCAAGGAGTGTCCCCAGGTGCCGGCAGATAAGGAACGTCCCCAAGTGCCGAGCCGCAGCTATAACAGTCCAAAGTACTTCGCGGCGTTGTAGATGCCGTCGTCGTCCACGGCAGTCGTCACATAGGTCGCCGCGGCCTTCACGGTATCCTGCGCGTTGCCCATGGCCACACTTGTGCCCACGGCCGAGAACATCGACAGGTCGTTCTCGCCGTCGCCAAAGGCAATCGCTTCACTCGCGTCGATGCCCAGGCGCTCCAGCGTCGCCGCCACACCCAGGTCCTTGCCGCCGTTGGCCGGAATAATGTCGCAGAACAGGTCGCACCAGCGCGTGGTGAGCGAATGCGACACGGCATCGGTCACGATGTGCTCGTCAACTGGGTCAACAAAGGCACAGAACTGATAGACCGGCGCGTCAAAGGCATGCTCAAACGGCTCCTCGTGGTAGACGATTCCCGCGTTGCTGCCAGCCGTCACCACGCGCTCGGACAGGCGGTTCACAAACGAGTTCTCGCCCTGCATGCACAGTGAGTCGTAGCGCCCCTGCGCCACCTGGTCCACAATCACCGCAACGTCGTCCGGATCGATCGGGCAGCTGCGGTAAACCCCCTCGGAATCAAAACAGTGCTGGCCCGAAAGCGTAATGTACGCATCCCAACCCAAATCGAACAGCCAATCCGGCATCTGGTAGGTCGGGCGACCCGTGGCGATTACGCACGCAATCCCCTGTTCGTGAAAGCTATCGAGCACCCGCTGCGCCGACGCCGGAATCCGATGGGTCTTAAAGCTCAGCAACGTGCCGTCGATATCGAAAAACGCAGCCTTAATCATCCTCGCCTACTCCTCGCCCTCGAGCTTCTCGCTCGCCTCGAGCCACGCCATCTCCAACTCGTCCATGGCGGCGTGGGCCTCGTCGATCTTTGCCTGCTGCTCGCCCAGCGCCGTGTAATTGGTGGGGTCGACCTGGGTCATCGCGGCCTCGGCCTCCTCCACGCGTGCGCGCTGCGTCTCCATTTTGCGCTCGAGCGAGCTCACCTCGCGGCGGAGCTTCTGGCGTTCGGCGTTGGAAAGGCCGTTGGGCTGACCGCTCGACTTGGGCTTTTCGGCCGCAGCCGCCGCGGCACCGGTGTCAAACGTGCCGGTCTTGGCACTCGGCGCACCCACGGGCTCGCCCTCGGCGGTGGCGTTGCACAGGCGCAGGTACTGGTCGACGCCGCCGGGCATATGCGTCAGGTGACCGTCGATCAGCGCCCACTGCTGGTCGGTCACGCGCTCCATCAAGAAGCGGTCGTGTGTCACCAGGATCAACGTGCCGGGCCAGCCGTCGAGCAGGTCCTCGACAATCGCGAGCATGTCGGTATCCAGGTCGTTGCCGGGCTCGTCCAGGATGAGCACGTTGGGCTCGTCCAGGATCGTCAGCAGCAGCGACAGGCGACGGCGCTGGCCGCCCGAAAGATCGCCGATGCGGCTCCAGAGCTGCTGCGTCGTAAATCCCAGGCGCTCGCAGAGCTTCTCGGGCGAAGTCTCCTTGCCGTCGATGACGTAGTACTTCTTATAGTTGCTGAGCACCTCGCGGATCGTGTCGCCCATGTAGGGCTCGAGCTCCTCGAGCTGCTGCGACAGCACGCCAAAGCGTACCGTCTGGCCAATCTTCACGCGGCCGCGCGTGGGCGCAATTTTGCCCTGGATCACATCAAGCAGCGTCGACTTGCCAGCGCCATTCTCACCCAAAAGACCATAGCGGTCGCCCGCACCAATGAGCCAGGTCACATCGGAGAGCACCTGCTTGGGCGCGCCGCCGGCATCCGCATAGCCGGCGTCCACGTCGACCACGTCGATAACCTGCTTGCCTAGGCGGCTCACGGCGAGGCGCTTGAGCTCCAGCTCGTCACGCATGGGCGGCACGTCGGCGATCAGCTCGCGAGCGGCATCAACGCGAAACTTGGGCTTAGTGGAACGCGCCTGGGCGCCGCGGCTCAGCCACGCGAGCTCCTTGCGCGCCATGTTGCGACGGCGCTCCTCGGTAACCGCGGCCATGCGGTCGCGCTCCACGCGCTGAAGGATATATGCGGAGTAGCCGCCCTCGAAGGGATCGACCTGGCCGTCGTGGACCTCCCACATGCTGGTGCAGACCTCGTCCAAGAACCAACGGTCATGCGTGACCACGAGCATGGCGCCCTGGCCACGCTGCCAGCGGGCCTTTAAGTGACGCGCGAGCCAGTTGATGGTGCGCATGTCCAGGTGGTTAGTGGGCTCGTCGAGCATGAGCACGTCGTAGTCGCCGATCAGCAGGCGCGCGAGGTCCACGCGACGGCGCTGGCCGCCCGAAAGCTCGCCCACCGTGCCCTCCCAGGGCACATCGCTAATAAGGCCGGCCAGAATCTGGCGCGTGCGGGGGCTCGACGCCCACTCGTACTCGGGGACGTCACCCACAACGGCATGATGCACGGTGTCGGTATCGACCAGCTGGTCCTTTTGGCCGAGTAGACCGATCGTGGTGCCGCGACGGTGCGTCACGCGGCCGTCGTCGGGCTCCAACGTGCCGGCGAGCACGCTCAGCAGCGTCGACTTACCGTCGCCGTTTTTACCGACAATACCAATACGGTCGCCCTCGCCCACGCCGAGCGTAACGCTATCGAAAATATGCTTGGTGGGAAACTCTAGGCTGACGGAATCGCATCCCAAAAGAATCGCCATATGCCCTGCTCCTTCGTAGAAATTCAACGTTGTCCATGATAGCAGCGAGCCCCACCCCAAACCACCACGAAGGCGCCTGTCCCCTTTGTGGTGGTCGTTTCGGTCGCAGAGCAAAAGGCGGGCCATCTCCCGCAAGAGATGACCCGCCTCTCCAATCAGTCCTGCGGCAACCGTGGCCGCTGCAGGCCTCAAGCATGTCCCGGACTAGGAGAACATGCCGGTGAGGTAATCATTCAGCCGCTTATCCTTGGGCCGTTGGAAAATCTCGTCAGTCTCGTCGTACTCGACCATATCGCCCATGTAGAAGAACGCCGTGCGGTTGGACACGCGCGACGCCTGCTCCATGTTGTGCGTCACGATAACGATGGCGCGGTCGGCCACGATCGATGACATGAGGTCCTCGATCGCCAGCGTCGAGATGGGGTCGAGCGCCGAGCAGGGCTCGTCGAACAGAATCACGTCGGGGTTGAGCGCCAGCGTACGCGCGATGCACAGACGCTGCTGCTGACCGCCCGAAAGCGCATAGGCGCTCTTATCGAGCTTGTCTTTGACCTCGTCCCACAGCGCCGCGCCGCGTAAGCTTTCCTCGACCATGCGGTCGAGCTCGTCACGGTCGGTGATGCCGTGGCGCTTGGGCGCAAACGTGATGTTGTCGCGAATGGACTTGCGGAACGGGTTGGGCTGCTGGAACACCATGCCAATGGAACGGCGCAGCTCGTAGGTGTTTTCGGTCTTGGTGTTCACGTTGCGCCCGCGATAGTTGATCTCGCCCTCCACGCGGCAGCCGCGAATCTCGCGATTCATGAGGTTGAGGCTACGCAAGAAGGTCGACTTACCGCAGCCCGAAGGCCCAATGAGCGCCGTGATCTCGCCCTTGTGGAAGTCGAGCGACGTATTGTGCAGTGCATGGTGGTCGCCATAGTACACGTTGACGTCCTTGGTGGAGAGCACAACCTCGTCGCTCACGGCCTTGCCGCTCACGCGCACGCGCTTCTCGCTCTCCCCCACGCTCGACAGGAAGTCCCGGGTGTCGGACGATGCCGCTTCGGTTGCGGGCGTTACATTCATCTCGCTCATTCGGCCGTCATCTTCCTTGCCAGTTGCTTGCCCACAATGCGGGCGATTACGTTAAACAGCAGCACGCAAATCATCAGCAGTGCCGCGGTACCCCAAACGATCTGCTGGGCCTCGGGGCTGCCTTCGCCATAGATCTTGTAGATATGCACGGCGAGCGACTCACCGGGGCGGAACACGTTCCAAGCGCAGGTGGGGCTCGACAGGTTAAAGCTCAAGAAGTTCAGGCGAACCGGCGAGCTCATGCCCGAGGTAAAGAGCAGCGCTGCGGCCTCGCCAAACACGCGACCGGCCGAAAGCACGATGCCCGTCACGATGGCAGGCATGGCCTCGGGGATCAGGATGTGCAGCGTGGCCTCCCAGCGAGTGAGGCCCATGGCCAGGCACGCATCGCGCTGGGCCTGCGGCACGTCCTCGAGCGCCTGCTGGATCACGCGCACCAGGATGGGGATGTTGAACATGGTGAGCGCGACGGCGCCGGAGATGATGGAGTACTTCCAGCCCAGCTGCACCGAGAACACCAGAAAACCGAACATGCCGACGACGATGGAAGGCAGCGAGGACAACGTCTCGATGGCGGTGGAGGCGATGTCGCGGATGGGTCCGTCCGGCGCGTACTCAACCAAAAAGACCGCGCCACCCAGGCTGATGGGCACCGAGATGATCAGGGTGATCAGCAGCAGGTAGAACGAGTCGAACAGCTGGTAGAGCACGCCGCCCTGCGTTCCGTTGGCGCGCGACGGCTCCGTGAGAAAGCCCGGCTGGAACAGCGTCGAGATGCCCTCGAACAGGATATAGGCCACCATGGAGACGACGATGAGCATGACGATGGCGACGATCGCCGTCAACACGCCCGTGGCGAAGCGGTCCTGCTTTTGGACACGCCCGAGCCTCGCCTCGTCGATGTGGATACGCGTGCTAGCCACGAGCCTTCGCCCCCTTGCGGCCGATAAGGTGGATAATCAGGATGAAGATGAGACTCATGCCCATCAGCAGCAGGCCGAGCGCCCACAGAACATCGTCTTGGGCCGAGCCCTCGGCATAGACTGCCATGGACGTGGTGAGCGTGGTGGTGATGGTGGACGCCGGCGACAGCAGCGACGTCGGCATGGCCTCGATGCCGCCGATGACCATGCGCACGGCGAGCGTCTCGCCAAAGGCGCGGGTCATGCCCAAGATAACCGCGGTCATGAGCGACGGCATGGCGGACTTGAGCACCACGTGCCAGATGGTCTGCCAGCGGGTGTAGCCCAGCGCGAGCGAGCCCTGGCGGTAGCCGTCGGGCACGGCGCGCAAGCCATCGACCGAAAGCGTGGTCATCGTCGGCAGAATCATGACCGCCAGCACGATGGCGCCGGGCAAGATGCCCAGGCCCGTGCTCACGTGGAAAACGCTCTTCATAAGACCGACGACCACGTGAAAACCGATCAGGCCAAAGACGACCGAGGGGATGCCGGTCAAAAGCTCAATGAGCGGCTGAAAGATCTTAGAGCCAAACTTAGGGCTAATCTCGACCGCAAAGATGGCAGAGCCGATGGCGATGGGCAGCGCGATAAGCGTGGAGAGCACCATGACCGCAAACGAGGTGACGATCAGGGGCAGGGCGCCGGTATAGGGCAGGCCGTTTTCGGCTGTGTTGGCCAGGTCCCACTTGGTGCCGGTGAAAAACTCGACGACCGAGACGCCGTCCTTGACAAAAGCCGAGAGGCCCTTTTGGGCGACCATAAAGATGAGCGCGGCAACGACAAGCGTCACGAGCGCTACGCACGCGCCCGTGACGCCCAGGCCCACGTTCTCAAGGTCGCGCTTTGGCAGCTGTTTTGCCATTGCAAACCTTTCCGGGGCGATTACTTATTTAGCAGAGACCTTGCCGCTGGCGTCCTTGACGACCTTCATGCCAGAGACGGGGATGAAGCCCTGCTCCTCGACGAGCTTGCCCTGGACGTCGTCGGAAAGCATGAACTCCAGGAAGGCCTTGGTGGCCTCGTCGGCGTCCTTGGAGCAGTACATGTGCTCGGTAGCCCAGATCTTGAAGGAGTCATCAGTGACATTCTTGCTCTTGGGCTCGACGCCCTCGACCTTGATGGCGTTGAACTTGGAGTCATCGAAGTGCGAGAAGTCGAGGTAGGAGATGGCGTTATCGGTGCTGCCCATCTGAGTCTGGACGTCGCCGGACTTGTCGAGCTCGGCGTCGCCCTTAAAGTCGACGGCCTCGTCGCCAAAGACGGCGGCCTCGAAGGTGGCGCGGGTGCCGGAGCCGGCCTTGCGGTTGAGGACGACGATGGTGGCGTCGTCGCCGCCGACCTCCTTCCAGTTGGTGATCTGGCCAGAGAAGATGCCCTTGAGCTGCTCGAGGGACAGGTCGTCGACCGTCACGTTCTTGGAGACGACGGGACCCATGCCCACGACGGCGACCTCATGGTCGACGAGGTTCTTGACCTGGTCGGCCTCGAGCTTGGTCTCGGCGAAGACGTCGGAGTTGCCGATGGTGACGGTGCCGGCGGCAACAGCGGTCAGGCCCTTGCCCGAACCGTTACCCGAGCCGGAGACGGAGACGTCCGGGTTGGCATCCATGAACTTCTCGGCAGCGGCCTCGACGAGAGCCTGGAACGAAGAGGCACCGTCGTAGGTCACCTCGCCGGAGACGGACTCGGCAGCAGCGGCGCTACCCTTGTCGGCGGCGTCGGATGCGCCGGAGCCGCCGCAACCAACGAGACCGAGACCGACGATGCTGGCAAAACCACCAGCGAGGCCGAGGAACTGACGACGAGAATAAGCCTGATCGAGCATGATCTTCCTTTCATACATGCGACTCGCGGGCACCCCGCCCGCTTTGCTGTTTGGAAAGATACGGCCCCGATCGGGCGACGACCGCCTTATCTGCGGTTTCTTACGGGCTATTGATAGACCCTTACCGCAAGCTCTGCCCAGCCTTTACAAACGGATAACAATCCAGCGCCGAACATGGCGCACCTTTTACACCAAAGGAACGTCCCCAATGACTACCCCACCGCAACAGAAAAAGCCCGGGCCGAAGCACCGGGCTCGTAATGCAAGTTTGTATCCAAGCAGGATATAGGGGTTTCCCAGGTGCCCGAGATTGCCCCGAAAGAGGAGCGCCGCGTACTTTGGTACGCAAGCGACGGTTTGAGGGGCAAGGTCGGGTGCCTGGGGAAGCCCTACAGCTCAAGTTCGTTGAGGCGCAGGATCGCCACGATATAAATCTTGAGCGCCTGCTTGAGCTGGTCCTCGTTGGCGCACTCGTTGGGACCGTGCATCTGGCCGCCCCACTCGGGCAGCTCCAGGCCGGTCTCCTCGGGGCCAAACGAGACGGCGCGGGCAAAGTTGCGCGCGTACGTGCCGCCGCCCATAGCAAAGGGCTCAGCATGCTTGCCCGTAAACTCGTTATAGGTATCAATAAGCGCCTTCACGGCCGGATCGTCGGCAGACACCGAGAACGGCACCTTAGCGCGACCCAGCTGACACGTCACGCCAAAACGGCCCACGAGCGGGTCGAGCTGCTCGCGGATGGTATCGGCACTCGTACTGTCGGGGAAGCGCACGTCGATGACCTGCTCAATATGGCCATCCGCCACGCGGATGACTCCAGCGTTGCAGGTAAGCGGGCCAAACGCCGGGCTCGTCGCGTCGATACCCAGGCCGCGGCCATAGGCGTCCGCATGCACAAAGGCCAAAAACTTGACAAACTCGTGCTCGGCAGGCGTCAACAGGCGCTCGCCACGGGCACCAAACGCGTCCTCGGCCTCGCGCAGATACGTCACGACCAGGCCGACGGCATTGATCGTTCCCTCGGGCATCGAAGCATGGCCACCGATACCGTGGGCGAAAATCTGCGCATGCCCGTTATCGAGTGCCGTAATCTCCAGGCGGTCGGCGTTCTCGACGGGCGCCGGCAGCTCGTCGGCGGCAATCGCAAGCTCGCAGATAGACTGCGACGGAATGGCGTTGCTCGCCTCGGCGCCGCTCCACGATACGATGCGTCCGCCGTCGATCTTGGGGCTCACGAACGTCGCCCCAAACTGGCCCTTCTCGGCATTGCAGACCGGGAACTCGGCATCAGGCGTAAACAGAAAGTCTGGGTTGGGGTAGTTCTCCAGATAATGGTGAACGTCGGACATGCCCACTTCCTCATCGCAGCCCAGCAGCGCGCGGAAGGTGTAGCGCGGAACAATGCCGTGCTTGAGCAAGTAGGCGCCGGCGTAGAGTGACAATACCGCCGGGCCCTTGTCGTCAATCACGCCGCGACCGAGCAGCCAGCCCTCGCGGCGCTCCATGGTGAACGGGTCGGTGTTCCAGCCAGGGCCGGCGGGAACCACGTCCACGTGGCAGATAGTCGCGAGCTGTTTGTCGCCGCGGCCCGGGATATCGGCGATTCCCACATAGCCCTCGTCGTCGCTCGTCTGATAGCCGAGCTTCTGCGCGATGCCGAGCGCGCAATCGAGCGCGTCACGGACCGGGCGGCCAAACGGCGCGCCGGGCTCCGCATCGGCAGAAACTGCCACGGACGGATAACTCACCAGCTGCTCGATATCGGCGACGACATCCTCCCAGACCTCGTCGACATACTCGGCAACGCTCTGCTCCACCTGATTCATGGACGACCTCCTTACCAATGAGCGGCGAGCGTGCCCGCCCCTCACATCAAATACTTATATAGCGAAAAGTTTAGCAAGCTCGGCCACCGAGTGCACCACTGCATCGGCACCCGCCGCCTCGTGCTCGCCCGGCGCCGCCGCGCCCGAATAGATACCAATGCACGGCACGCTCATCGCGTGCGCGCCCTCGACGTCGTTAAAGCGATCGCCGATCATCACGGCATCGCCCGCGGCCGCACCCAAGGCCGCCAACGCGTCGCGGACCGAATCGGCCTTGGTCTCGCGCCCCTGCGGCGGATTCATGCCAACCACCGCCTCAAACTGAGAAAGTCCCAGCTCTCCCACCATGTCAACGCACTTTGCCTCCATGCGCGACGTCGCCACGGCCAAGCGCTTGCCCTGGGCGACCAACCCATCCAGCAGCTCGGGAATCCCGTCAAACACGGGATACTCCTCCGGTCCCAGCTCGTCAAAAAAGGCGCGGTACTCGTCGGCCACCACAAGCGACTCCTCGCGGGAGAAGCCATAAAAGTCGTGAAAACTCTTCCACAGGGGCGGCCCGATCATGCGACGCAGGTCACCCATCTGCGCCTCCGAAAACCCGCGTGCAGCCAGCGTCTTGCGCGTCGAGGTCATCACCGCCCGACCCGTATCGGCCACCGTGCCATCAAAATCAAACAGCACGACCGGCCGCTTGCATATCTCCAGCGCCTCCATCGGCATCCCTCTTCCCCAGTTGACGATTTCCACACCGACACTTCAAACTGTTGACTATTCAACAATTGAACATAGAAATGTGGAACGACTCCACTATACTTGTCGCACTTTGCTCTCAGAAGGCGGCGCCGTCGCGCCCCAACGAAAGGTGCAATTATGTCTTTTGCCATCATAACCGACTCCACGTCGGACATCTCCCCCGCCCGTGCTCAAGAGCTCGGCATTTACGTGATTCCGCTGCATGTGATTATCGAGGGCGAGGACCTGCTCGACCAGGTGCAGATTACCGCCCAGGAGTACGTCGCGCGCATGGCTGGCTCCGAGCAGCTGCCGCACACCTCGCAGCCGAGCGCCGGCGAGTTCAAGGCACTCTTTGACCGCGTGCGCGCCGACGGCCACGACAGCGCCATCTTTATCTCGCTGTGCAGCGAGTGGTCCGCTTGCTACGCCAACGCGTGCCAGGTGGCCGATACCCACGAGCTCGACGTGCGCTGCATCGATTCGCGCACCGGCTCGGGCGCCGAGGGCCTGCTGGTGGAGTACGCGCTCGCCATGCGCGAGGACGGCCGCAGCCTGGACGAGACCGAGGCTCAGATCCGCGCGACGCTGCCCGACGCCCATCTGCTGCTGATTCCGCGCACACTCGAGAACCTGGTCAAGAACGGCCGCGCGCCCAAGCTCGCCGGCCAGCTGACGCAGATGCTCAACATTCGCCTGGCCGTTTCGCCGGAGTGGAAATCGGGCGAGATCAAGGCCATCAAGAAGGGCCGCGGCGCCAAGCGCATCGTTGCCAACACCATGGCCGATTGCCTCGCATTTTTGGCCGAGCATCCAGGCTCCAGCGTGCGCGTGCTCACGACCGGCGCCGCCGAGGAGCAGGAGCTCGTCAGCCAAGCGCTCGCAGGCCAAGACTATGTAGACGCCGGCACCGGCCCCATCGGCTGCACCATCGCCACCCACGTAGGCGTCGACGCCATCGCCATCAGCTACTGCCCCCGCTACCAGCCAACTCGCTAGGAACGCCCACATCAGTTGCGGTGAAATAGGGACTGTTTTTGGCTTATCAGCCGCAAATCAGTCCCTATTTCACCGCAGCTTAGAAGCAGTTCATTTGGGACGTGTCTCTATAGTTTTGTCAACCGCGTGCTTCGCGACATTTCGGCA
>DXLT01000189.1:0-2962 GCA_019414555.1 Collinsella sp. | reverse complement strand
CGAGGCCGAGCGCAAAATGGATTCTAAAAAACACCTTGCCAAATAGGAGCGTCAGCGCGAGGCCCGTCTTCAAAACCAAGCCCGGCCCCGGCCGGACAGCCCACGAACGCTACAGGTTCTTGACACCCATCGCGCGCATGGCGTTCAGGATGGCGATGATCGCCACGCCTACGTCGCCGAACACGGCAAGCCACATGTTGGCGATGCCGAGCGCCGCAAGCACCAGAATCAGCAACTTAATGCCCAGCGCAAAGATGATGTTCTGCCAAACAATCGACATGGTCTTGCGCGCCACGCGGATCGCGCGGGAGATGTTGGACGGCTTGTCATCCATGAGCACGACGTCCGCCGCCTCAATTGCGGCGTCCGAGCCCATAGCGCCCATGGCGATGCCCACATCGGCGCGCGTGAGCACGGGTGCGTCGTTGATACCGTCGCCGACAAAGGCGAGCTTGCCCTTGCCGCTTTCGGCTGCCAGCAGCGCTTCAACACGCTCGACCTTGTCGCCCGGCAGCAGCTGCGCGTGGAACTCGTCGAGCCCCAGCCGCTTGGCCACCGCAGCAGCCACTTCCTCGCGGTCGCCCGTGAGCATGACGGTGCGCTTGACGCCGGCGGCGTGCAGGTCGCGGATCGTCTGCTCTGCATCGGCCTTTATGGTGTCGGCAATTACAATGTGGCCGGCATAGATGCCATCGACTAGCACGTGGAGGATGGTGCCGACGACCTCGCAATCGGGCGCTTCGACTCCGGCCGCGGCGAGCATCTTTGCGTTGCCAACGACGACGTGCTTGCCGTCGATGGTTGCCGTCACGCCGTGGCCCGCGTCGTTGGCGGAGTTGCTAACGCGCTTGGGGTCGACCTCGCCCTGGTAGGCGACACGTACGGACTGCGCGATGGGGTGATCGGAGAACGACTCAGCAAGGGCTGCGACTTCGAGCAGCGACTGCTCGGTATAGCCAGCCTCGGGGTGCACCGCGACGACTGAGAACGTGCCGTTGGTGAGGGTGCCCGTTTTGTCGAAGACGATGGTGTCCACGTCGGCGAGCGTCTCGAGGTAGTTAGAACCCTTGATGAGAACGCCCAGCTTGGACGCGCCGCCGATGCCGCCAAAGAAGCTGAGCGGGACGCTGATCACGAGCGCGCACGGGCAGCTGACGACCAGGAAAGTCAGGCCGCGCAGGATCCAGTCGGACCAGGCGCCGGTGACCAAGCCGCCGCCGAGCGCGAGTACCGCGGCAGCGCCGGTGACGGCGGGCGTGTAGATGCGGGCAAAGCGCGTGATGAAGTTCTCGGTGCGCGCCTTCTTTTCGCTGGCGTTTTCTACGAGCTCCAGGACGCGCGCGACGGTGGACTCGCCAAAGGGCTTGGTGGTGCGCACGTGGATGAGCCCCGTCATGTTGATGCAGCCGCTGATGATATCGTCTCCGGTTTTGGCCGGGCGGGGGACCGACTCACCGGTAAGGGCGGCGGTGTCGAGCTGGGTTTCGCCTTCGACGATGACGCCGTCGATGGGCACGCGCTCGCCGGGCTTGACCACAATCACGGTGCCGACGGCGATGTCATCGGGGAAGACCTGTTCGAGTGTGCCGTCGGCTTGCTCGACGTTAGCGTAGTCGGGCGCGATGTCCATCATGGCACTGATCGACTTGCGGCTCTTGCCCACGGCGTATGCCTGGAACAACTCGCCGACCTGGTAGAACAGCATGACGGCGGCGCCTTCGGCCATGTGCGGGTCGGTATCGGGGAAGAGCACCATGGCAAACGCGCCGATGGTCGCGACTGCCATAAGGAAACTCTCGTCGAAGGCCTTGCCGCGGCGGATGTTATTGAATGCCTTTTGCAGCACGTCGTAGCCGGCAATCAAAAACGGTATGAGGAACAGCATAAAGCTGGCGTAGATGTCGCCCGGGGTACCGAATGCGGCGGTGAGGGTGCCGAACTCATCGAGGGCGTACACCACGGCAAAAATGCCCAGCGCTACCAGGATGCGGTTGCGCTTATGCTCGAGTGACTCTTTCTTCTTGCGCTTCTTCTTTTTCTTCTTGGGGTCGGCGGTGGCCATGACTCGTATCCTCCCATTTGAATGTATGAACACTCGCTCATATAATTTCGCGAGCAAAGGCCGCAGCAAGCGCGGCCTTGCAGGTTGGCGTAAACCTTGGCTAGAGAATGATCTCGCAGTCCGGCTCGGCGTCGGCGGTGAACTCCACAACGCGGTCGAGGACCTCGTCGAACTCGGCGTCATCGGCCTCGAGCGTCAACTTCTGGGTCATAAAGTTGACCGAAACGGATTTGACGCCCTCGAGCTTGGCCAACTCGTCCTGAAGCTCGCGCGCACAGTTGGCGCAATCGATCTCATCGAGCTTGTACTGCTTTTTCATGGTGGGTTCCTTTCCCGTTTTTGCGGCTTGGGTGCAGGCCGCGCTGGTACCGTGGTTGGTTGCTATTCGCAGATATGGCTCATGCCCTGGTTGAGCATGGTGTAGACGTGGTCGTCGGCGAGCGAGTAGAGGATATTGCGCCCGTCGCGCCGGAATTTAACCAGGTGCGACTGCTTGAGTGTGCGCAGCTGGTGCGACACCGCGGACTGCGAGGTTTCGGTCGCTTCGGCGATGTCTGCCACGCAGAGCTCGCGGCCCATGAGGGCGTAAAGGATCTTGATACGCGTGGTGTCGCTGAAGACCTTGAACAGGTCGGCGAGGTCGTAGAGAAGCTCCTCGTCGGGAAGGTCCTCGGGCGAGCAGGTGGTGGGGATCACTGGCTCGGTGGCCTCGGTGTCGGGTTTCGTTTCATCAACGCGGATGCTCATTGCAATATCCTTTCATATGAACATACGCTCAAATAACTTACTTCCGATTATATGAGCGTATGTTCATATGTCAATAACGTTTAAGTAATTCATCGCACAAAATGATGGGGAATAGTGGACGAGATTCCGGATTGAGCGGTTTTGATAGTCGAT
>DXLT01000188.1:0-3008 GCA_019414555.1 Collinsella sp. | reverse complement strand
GCCGGAGAGCACTTAATGTGCTCTCCGTGCGAGCAGGACTGTCCGAGCAGGCGACCTTATGCCCCGCCCCTCGGGACGACGGGATAGAACAGGAGCGCATATGGCAGGCAAGCCGCAAACACTAGCTACGACCTCGGCATTCGAGATCTTGGGCCCCGTCATGGTCGGCCCCAGCTCATCGCACACCGCCGGCGCCCTGCGCTGCGCCCAAGTTGCCGCCAGCCTGCTGGAAGGCCTCATCACCAAAGTCACCTTTGGCCTGTGGAACTCCTTCGCCCACACCTGCCGCGGCCACGGCACCGACCGTGCGCTCGTCGCGGGCATCCTGGGCCTCGACACCGATGACGAGAACATCAAGCAGGCCTTCGACCTCGCGCGCGAGCAGGGCCTAGAATATCACTTTGGCATCAAGGGCGACGACGCCTCCATCCACCCCAATACCGTCGACATCGACATGGTCGACGACACGGGCGCCACGGCACAGGTCCGCGGCGAGAGCCTGGGCGGTGGCAAGATGCGCATCAGCCGCATTAACGGCGTCGGCGTCGACATCTCAGGTATGTATTCCACGCTCTTCGTGGCACACAAGGACGTCCCCGGTGTACTCGCCGCGCTCACCAACCTGCTCGCCTACGCACACGTGAACATCGCCTTCTGCCGCACCTACCGCACCGAAGTGGGCGGCCAGGCTTACTCCGTCTTTGAGACCGACGGTGCGCCCGACGACACCGTCGTCCCCATGCTCCGCAAGCTCGACAATGTCGATTACGCGACCTTTATCGAGCTCCCCGGTTCTGCCTCGTCGCTCTCCCCCGGCGTCTCGGCCAAGGAAATCTTCGACGACGGCGAGCAGCTGCTCGATGCGTGCGAGGAACTGGGGCTCAGCATTGGCGCCGTTATGGCCGTGCGAGAGGCGCGCCTGACCGGTGAGGCGCACGCCGTCGCCGCCATGCGCCGCGTGCTCGACGTCATGCGCGAGGAGACCACAGCCCCCATCGCCAATCCGCAGCGTTCGCTCGGCGGGCTTATCGGCGGCGAGGCCAAGCTCGTCGAAGCCACCGGTCGCAACGATTTGAGTGAAAGCCTGATGGGCCCCGTCCAGACCGAAGCCGTGGCCCGCGCGATGGCCGTGCTCGAGCGCTCCGCCACGATGGGAGTGATCGTCGCCGCCCCCACGGCAGGCTCAGCGGGTGTTGTGCCCGGCTGCGTGCTTGCACTCGCCGATCGCCTGCAGCTCGACGACGAGCAGGTCATGGACGCGCTCTACTGCGCAGCCGCCATCGGCCTCAACCTCACCACGAGCGCCTGCGTCGCCGGCGCCGAGGGCGGCTGCCAGGCCGAGGTGGGAAGCGCCGCCGCCATGGCAGCCGCCGCGCTGGTGCAGATGCTCGGCGGCACGCCCGAGCAGGCGCTCGACGCCAGTTCCATCGCGCTGAGTAACCTGCTGGGCCTCGTTTGTGACCCCGTCGGTGGCCTCGTGGAGGTGCCCTGCCAAAACCGCAACGCCATCGGCGTAGCAGCGGCCTTTAGCTCGGCACAACTCGCCCTCGCAGGCATTAAGAGCTTGGTGCCGTTTGACCAGATGGCACATGTAATGCTCTCGGTGGGCCACGCGTTGCCAGCCACGCTGCGCGAGACGGCAAAGGGCGGCATCGCGCAGGCTCCGGCCGCACTTTCGGCCTGTGCAAAATGCGGTGTGTGCGGATAGCGACTAAGAACGACTCAAAGGTGGGACATTTGTCCCAGCTCTTTCGAATGCCACCGTTTCCGTACCACAAACAGCAGGGCAATCGCTATAATGCAAGCCCAGTAAAAACACGATGAACCGCAAGGCGAAAATCGAAGGATATGCATACGATGTCGCAAAACGATCGAACTCAACTGATTCCCGATCCGCAGCAGCCGAGCAGGCACACCGGCGGCGTTCAGTCACCGCGTCCTATCGCGCCGAGCCACGGTCAGCAGCGTGGTGCGGCAAACGCGCCCCAACGCCCGAACCAACAGCGACAGCAGCGTCAACAACGTCAGCAGCGCCAGGCAAACGGCAATGCGCCCAAGCAGCCCCCCACGCACGCCCGAGGCGATCACGGCCCCGCGCGCAAGTCCGCCGGCAACAATAAGTCGGGCAAAAAGACGACACTCTTTGTCGTCTTGGGTCTTATCGTCATTGTCTATATCGTAGGAATCGTAGCGTTTTCGCAGCTAGCCTACCCCAACACCACCATTGCCGGCGTCGACGTCTCGTTCTCCAACGCTTCGTCTGCCGCTACCAAGGTCAATTCGGCATGGAAGCACTATAAGCTCACCGTGACAGGCGATGACTTTAGCTGGACCTATCAGCCCGAGTCCGATGAGCCCATCGTCGATGGCGAAGCTGCCGCAAAAGAGATTATCAGCCACAACGAAGCCTTTGTATGGCCGGTCCGCCTTGTGGAATCCTTAAGCGGCAAGGCCAAAACAACCGCTACCTCCAACGAAGTCGATCTTGATCAAGACGTCGACCTGTCCATGCTCTCCGATACCTTTGACCAAAAGAAGTTTGAGAAGGATCTGGGCGCCGCCATCGACGAGTTTAACGAGGGGCGTTCGGGCACGTTCGAGGCCAATAGCTCCTATGACGAGCAGGCCGGCAAGTTTACCGTCGAGAAGGCGCGCTCCAACGAAAAACTCAACCGCGAGCATGTCATTAAGTATGCCGAGCTCGAGCTTGCCTCGCTGGCCGAGACCGTAGATCTTTCCAAGCTCGGCAACGATGCCTATGAGCCGCTCAATGGAACGCTGACCGATGATCAGATTCAGGCCGCATGCGATGCCGCCAACAACTTCCTGGGCGTCAACGTGACCCTCAAGCTCAACGGCGAGGATGCCGGCAAGGTTGATGGCAGCTCCGTGTTGCAGTGGATCAGCTTTGCCGATCCGGCCAATCCCACGCTCGATACGTCGCAGATCAGCAGCTGGGCAGCCGAGCTCGCCAACGGCTTTAATACCGTGGGCTCCACTCGCTGGTG
>DXLT01000187.1:0-3011 GCA_019414555.1 Collinsella sp. | reverse complement strand
TCGCCCGCCCGCGCGTGATCATCCCCGTGTTCCCCGGCAACAACTGCGAGTACGATAGCGCCCGCGCCATCCGTGCCGCCGGTGCCGAGGCCGACACCTTCGTGATCAACAACCTCACGCCCGAGGCCGTCGCCGAGAGCACCCATGAGCTTGCCCGCCGCATTCGTGCAAGCCAGATCGTCATGATCCCCGGCGGCTTCTCGGGCGGCGACGAGCCCGACGGCTCCGCCAAGTTCATCACGGCGTTCTTCCGCGCTCCCGAGGTCACCGAGGCAGTCCGCGACCTGCTCAAGGCCCGCGATGGCCTGATGCTGGGCATCTGCAACGGCTTCCAGGCCCTGATCAAGCTCGGCCTGGTGCCCTACGGCGACATCGTCGACGCCACGCCCGATGCGCCCACGTTGACGTTCAACACCATCGGCCGCCACCAGAGCCGTCTGGTGCGCACCCGCATCTCGTCCAACTTGTCCCCGTGGCTGTCGCAGTGCAGCCTGGACGACCCCTACACCGTCGCCATCAGCCACGGCGAGGGCCGCTTTGTCGCCAATGACGAAGTGCTCACCCAGCTGATCGCCAACGGCCAGGTCGCCACGCAGTACGTGGGCGAGGACGGCAAGCCCAGCATGGATCTTTCCGTCAACCCCAACGGCTCCGCACTCGCCATCGAGGGCATCACGAGCCCCGACGGCCGCGTCCTGGGCAAGATGGGCCATGCCGAGCGTCGCGGCGACAACCTGTACCGCAACGTGCCCGAGCATGTCCCCGGCGATAAGTTCATGCCGATCTTTGAGAGCGGCGTAGCCTACTTCGCCTAAAGCTTTCCCATCGGGTACAATCCCCTCGGGTAACAACACCCGCCACCGACACATCCGGTGGCGGGTTCTTTTTTGCTTCGCGCATGTAGGAAGGACATCATGGAAAGCCGCAAGCCGTATCTCGCCACCCTGCCCGGACTCATCCTGGGCTGTCTTGTTTGCTGTGCACTCTGGGGATCGGCCTTTCCCTGCATCAAGATCGGCTACGCACTCTTTGGTATCCCAGCGCACGATAGCGCTTCGCAGCTGCTCTTTGCAGGTTTACGCTTTACGCTTGCCGGCGCCCTGGTTATCGTTGGGATGAGCGCGGCCCAACGCCGCCCCCTCATACCGCAAGCGCGCGACATCAAACCCATCTTTGTCTTGTCGCTCTTCCAGACTATCGGGCAGTACTTCTTTTTCTATCTGGGCCTCTCACGCGCCAGCGCCATGTCGGGCTCCATCATCGAGGCCAGCGCCAACTTCCTCGCAATCCTCTTTGCCGCCCTGGCATTTCACACCGAGAAGCTCAATACGGCCAAGGTGCTTGGCTGTGCGCTGGGCTTTGCCGGCGTCGCGCTCGTCAACCTTTCGGGCGCGGATGGCACCTTTGGCTTCAGGCTCGATGGCGAGGGCTTTATCCTAGCCTCCACTGTCGCGGGTGCTCTTTCGACCTGCCTGATCGGCATCTTCTCGCGCAAGCACGACGGCGTCTTGCTTGCCGGGTGGCAGTTCTTGGTCGGCGGCCTGGTCCTCACCGCCATCGGCTTTTTGATGGGTGGAGCGCTCTCCCCCACGGCGATTGTCCCCGCCATCGCGCTCATCATCTACATGGCGCTTATCTCCGCGGTCGCCTACTCGCTGTGGTCGCGGCTGCTTGCCGTCAACCCCGTCAGCCGCGTCTCGGTCTTTGGGTTTATGAACCCGGTCTTTGGCGTACTGCTGAGCGCACTGCTGCTTGGCGAGGGCGCCGGCACGAGCCCCGTTACTGTCATCGTTGCCCTGCTCTTGGTCTGCAGCGGCATCATCATTGTTAACAGGCCCAAAAAGGTCTAACGAACTGCCCTTATTTAGTAGAGGGGATTCACATGCTTTAGCTTAATGGAGTACATCGGAGAGCCGAGGGCCGCCATGCACGCAAGCGTGTGCCCTTTTTCTAGCGTATTTGTACGCCGGCTTTCTTTTTCTCGGCCTTGACGCGGTAGAGCTCCGCATCGGCAGCGCGAAGTAAGTCTTGCCAGGTGTCAACGCTATCGCCGACCCACGCGTAACCGATGGACATCCGCAATGCATACGGCACCTCGGCACGAGCGAGCTCGTCGTTAATCACCGAACACAGGTCTATGATGTCCTGCTCCGCCGTCGCCTTTTGAAGCACCACGAACTCATCGCCACCATAGCGTGCGATAAAGCCACCAGACGCCGAGCAGACTTCTTTGAGCGCAGCGGATATGACCTGAAGAGCGTGGTCGCCCTCCACATGCCCATAGCGATCGTTAATCTGCTTAAAGCCGTCGGCGTCCATCATGAGCAGATACACATCTTCGGCCTGATCCACATTTGAAAAGAGCGACAGCATATAGGTCTCAAAACGGTTGCGATTGTTGAGGCCAGTCAACGGGTCAGTAGAGATCAGTTGCTCCTGATAGACGATATAGAGCAGCAGGATGCTCAGCGTTATACCGACGCAAAGGCCCGGTACCGAAAACAAAACCTGGAAGGTACCGCCCACCAGAGCGGGAACCGCAAAAAAGGCGAGGGTGCGATAAATGGCCTTCTTTTGCAGGCTTTCGACTTTTTGAGCCTGAATAAAGGCATGCAAGGACGTATATATGACGTAGCAGTAGCTAACGATAGGCTGAATCATATAAAGCGCTCCGCGACGATATACGCCCTGTGCATCGATATAGAACATAGCGTGCGTCCAGTAGCTGGTAAATGCCAGCACGACCACCAATGCTGTTGGCAACGTTAAAAGTACCACCCTGTAGGGCGTGGTCAGGAGCCGTGAGCCCTGCATCGTCTCGGAATAGAAAAACCAAATGAGGCACGCGATGGCGAACAGCGAAAACGAGACCGCGTTGGAAATCCAGTTGGCCGTGATGCCTACAGGAGTGCTTACGCCGTCCGAGAGCGTCCAGATCATATCGAAGAAAATGTAAGCAGCAGACGTGTAGCCCAGCATGCTAAACAAAAGCTGCTGGGTGCTCGAGAACA
>DXLT01000186.1:0-3022 GCA_019414555.1 Collinsella sp. | reverse complement strand
TGTAGCCGCAGTCCTCCAGGAAGGACAGCATCACAAAGAGCAGGAACATCTGCGGAACGAAGCCGAAGATGGCGCCTAAGCCGCCGACGATACCGTCGCAGACCAGCGAATCAACCAGGCCGCCGTCCTCGGTACCACCCGCCACAAGGGCGTCGTGCACCACGGTGGTAATACCCGGGACATAGGGGCCGTACTGCGCCGGGTCGATCGAGTCGGCGGCGTCACCCGCAGCCTCGACAGCTGCGTCGTAGGCGTCGCGGCCCTGGCCGAGCACATACCAACCGTCGGTGCCAAAGAGCTGGTCGTTGGTGAAGTCGGTTACCGTGCCGCCCAAGGTGGAAACGGCGATGTAGTACACGCAGAACATGATGACTACGAAGATCGGCAGGCCCAGGATACGGTTGGTAACCACACGGTCGATCTTCTCGGAGGTGCTCATCTTGGCCGGAGCCTTGGTGAGGCACTCGTCAATGATGTGGGCAATGACGCCGTAGCGCTCGCCGGTGATGATGGACTCGGCGTCGTCGTCGCAGTCCTGTTCGCACTGGGCGACCAGCTGCTCCACGCGAGCGGCCTTCTCCTTAGTGAGGTTGATGAGCTTGCAGGCGTCCGCGTCGCGCTCAAACAGCTTAACGGCGTAGTAGCGACGCTTGTTGGCGGGAACGCTCGCAGGCAGGTTATTCTCGATGTGGTCCAGAACGTCCTCGATGGAGGAATCGAACTTGTGCTCCGGCACCTGGCCCTTGGAAGCAGCGGACTTCTTGACCTGCTCGAACAGCTCCTTGATGCCCTTGTTCTTAAGGGCCGAGATCATCATGACCGGGCAGCCGAGCTTCTTGGAAAGCTTGTCCGTGTCAATCTTGTCGCCGTTCTTCTCGACCAAGTCGGCCATGTTGAGGGCAACGACCACGGGCAGGCCGGTCTCGATAACCTGAAGGGCCAGATACAGGTTGCGCTCGAGGTTGGTGGCATCGACCACCTGGACGACGACATCGGGCTCGCCGCTCATGAGGTAATCGCGCGAGCACTGCTCCTCGGGGCTATAGGGGGAAAGCGAGTAGATGCCAGGGAGGTCCGTGATGGTAACGTTCTTGTCGCTTAGGAGCTTGGCTTCCTTTTTCTCAACCGTGACGCCGGGCCAGTTGCCAACGTAGCCGTTGGCGCCGGTGATCAGGTTGAAAAGCGTGGTCTTGCCGCAGTTGGGGTTACCCGCCAGCGCGACATGGATCTGAGAATCCGCCATTCAATCCTTCTTCCTTGTGTGCCCGCGCTGCTTTCTCCGCGCGAGCTGGATAATGTGCTTCAAAGTTGCTGCATTAAGTTAGAAAACCCTAACTTTATCTGCAGAAATACTCGCCGCTGGCCCTTACTGGACCTCGACGACGGCAGCCTCCTCCTTGCGGATGGAAAGCTCGTAGCCGCGCACGTTGATCTCGACCGGATCTCCGAGCGGTGCGACCTTTACGACCTTAAACGACGTGCCCTTGATGAGCCCCAGGTCCATAAGGTGACGGCGCAGTGCACCCTCACCGTGAAGCTTGACGATGGTAGAGCTCTCGCCCACCTTGACGTCACCCAACGTCTTCATGTACTTGTCCCCCTTTCAGCTTTTTGCGAAATGCTGCGAACTAACCGACGGTCATGATGTGCATGGCAACCTTGGAATCGATACCAAAGCGTGCACCCAGCACCGTGACGATGATATTGGCGCCACTCGAGCTCACCACGTGGATCTCGTTGCCCTCGACAAAGCCGAGGTCCTTGAGATGGTGCTTCATATCCTCATTGCCCTTTACGCGAGACACGCGCACGGTTTCGCCCGCTTTTACCATCGAAAGCGGCATAGCCGGCATCTGCGGTCCGCAAGACATGAGTGAGCTCCTAACGTCAGTTCGTCCTCAACATCGACGCAGCAAAAGTTAACCACGTCTATGTTCGCTATAGTAAACTAGCACGTGGTTAACTTTTTGGAAAGGGTCCCCATTTAGATTTCGAAAAAGTTTCCTATACGAAACAAAAAGGCGCGGCAAAGAGCTGTCCTTTGCCGCGCCCTGTCATGCTTAGAGCGAGAGGTTTCTGATCGATGTGACGCAGGAAGCCTCGTCTACGCCCGAAACGCGGAAGATGATGTCCTCGCCGCACTCGCCGTAGAGAGCCATGAGCCCCATTACATCGCGGCCGTCGGTATGGCGATCGCCGATACTGACCGATACGTTGCTACGATGCTTGGCAATGATGTCGTAAAGCAGCGCAACCGGGCGGGCATGCAGTCCCAACGGATCTTTAATCGTCTTTGTAAACTCGACCATGTCCCCTCCCGCGGCATCGCACATTCGGCCGGCAAACCCAGCCACGTGGTAGTTATTGTAGCGTTAGATGCTTGTCGAGAGCTCCTCTGAACACCTCGTGGGCAAAAAGTGGCAAATATGAGTACTGTCACCAATTTAGTAGCAGCAAAATCGAGAGCAAATTGCCTCCTTTGAGCGATTCGAAGAGGTTGAAAGCCGTCAAACGCCCTTTAAAGGGGGTTATATAAATTGATTTTGAGCCCGTTTTTGCTCAGAACAGGCCGAAAAATATGACACCTCTTTTGCAACAGTACTCATATTTGGCATTTTTTGACCACGGGGTCCAAAACCATGCCCCAAAACACAAAAGGAGGGGCCTCGTAAGGCCCCTCCTTAGGAAAGGGAATCGATTTATTCCACAGCTGTAGATTAATCCTAGCCGCTACTCCATCATGTCGAGGACGGAAGGGCGCAGCTCGCTCTCGGCGGCCTCGGGATCGGTCTCGCGCAGGCGGTTGATATAGCGGTTGTACCACATCACGGCAAGGCCCAGGAAGACAACCACACCGCCAACGTTGTAGACCAGCGTCAGCCACAGCGGCTGATCGAGCGGGATGGTGCCGCAGACAAGCACAAAGCAGAAGACCACAAGCAGGAATGCGGCAACGACCAGACCAAAGCTGCGCGAGCCCATGCGGAAGTCACGGGGAGCGGCGTCGAAGTTCTTGCGCAGC
>DXLT01000185.1:0-3030 GCA_019414555.1 Collinsella sp. | reverse complement strand
GCTCATGGTCGAGCGAATCGACCCGCATACGGCGGCATTCCTGCTCGGGCTTTCGCATGTGTGGGCTGCGACGCACACCGATCAACGCCTCCGTGCGATGGAATTCATGTTGGGTCGGTGATGATGCGCAGGCGCGGGCTGCTTGTGGTATCATGCCGACCTGTTGGTACCTCGACCTTGGTTGCTCGCTCCACCGGCGGCTTCCCAGTCCGAGGCGAATCGAGTCGCCCGCGGGCGACGTAAAACGAAAGGTGAAACAATGACTGTTTCCAAAGAGCGCAAGGCGGAGCTGACTGCCCAGTTCGGTAACACCCCGGTCGACACCGGTAACCCCAAGGTTCAGGTCGCAATCCTGTCCGAGCGCATCAAGGAGCTGACCGAGCACATGAAGTCCCACCAGAAGGACTTCCACACCCGTCGTGGCCTGCTCATGCTCGTCGGCCGTCGTCGTCGTCTTCTCTCCTACATCAAGAAGAACGACATCGTCGAGTACCGTGAGCTCATCAAGGCTCTGGGCATCCGCGACAACATCCAGTAGGATTTGTACATGCTAAGAGCGTCCTGCGCAGCGGGGCGCTCTTTTTGTGTAAGGGCGTGAACAATCACGCTCTGAAGCGTGGCGGGGGCAGGGGGCCCGCGTCACATGAGAAGCCCGCAGGCAAGGGGCCTGTGGGGTAAGGAGAACAATGACACTCGTATCCAAGACCTTTGAGCTGTACGGCAAGACCTACACCTTTGAGTCGGGCGAGCTTGCCAAGCAGGCCACCGGCGCCTGCCTGGTCAAGCAGGGCGACACCACGATGCTCGACACCGTGGTCGTCTCCAAGGAGCGCAAGAACTACGACTTCTTCCCGCTGACCGTCGACTTCAACGAGAAGATGTACGCCGCCGGCCGCATCCCGGGTGGCTACCTCAAGCGTGAGGGCCGTCCCAGTGAGAAGGCTACGCTCACCGCGCGCATGATCGACCGTCCGATTCGCCCGAGCTTCCCGGATGGCTTCCGCAACGAGGTGCACATCGTCGCCACCTCGCTCGTCGCCGACCAGGTCAACCCCTTCGACGTCATCAACGTCATGGGTGCTTCTCTGGCCATGACGCTCGGCGGCGTGCCCTTCGAGGGTCCGCTTGCCTGCGTGCGCATCGGCCGTAACGTGGAGACCGGCGAGTTTATCGTCAACCCCACCTACGAGGAGCGCGAGAACTCCGATCTGGACCTGGAGCTGGGCGGCTCTGCCGACTTCATCTCGATGGTCGAGGCCGGCGCCGAGGAGATCTCCGAGGACGACATGCTCGCCGCCATGAAGTTTGGCCAGGAGGCCCTTGCTGCTTTCTGCCAGGCTCAGGACGAGTTCGTTGCCGAGTGGGAGCAGGTCAACGGCCCCATCGTCAAGAAGGAGTACCCGCTCGACCAGCCCGTCGAGGAGGTCCAGGAGCGCATCTTCGCCCACTACGACGAGATGGCGGCCGCCCTTCGTGATGCCGACAAGCTCTCTCGTATCGGTAAGGTTGAGGCTCTGAAGGAGTCCATCCGCGCCGAGTTTACCGAGGAGGAGCAGGCCGCTTGGGAGCGCGAGATCCCCGTGGCGCTCAAGAAGCTCGAGAAGAAGGCCATGCGCACCATGGTCGTCGAGACCGGTGAGCGCGTCGACGGCCGTGCCGCCGACGAGATCCGTCCCATCATGGTGAAGGACAACTACCTGCCGCTCGTTCACGGCTCCGGCCTGTTCCAGCGTGGCCAGACCCAGGTGCTCTCCGTCCTGTCGCTCGGCATGCTCAACGAGGGCCAGCGTCTGGATACCATCGAGCCCACCGAGGGCCAGCGCTACATGCACCACTACAACTTCCCGCCGTTCTGCACCGGCGAGACCGGCCGCATGGGCAGCCCCAAGCGCCGCGAGATCGGCCATGGCAATCTGGCCGAGCGCGCTCTGCTTCCGGTGCTTCCCGACGAGAACGAGTTCCCCTACGCCATCCGCGTCGTCTCCGAGGTCATGGAGTCCAACGGCTCCTCTTCGATGGCTTCGACCTGCGGCTCCACGCTCGCCCTTATGGACGGCGGCGTGCCCATTAAGCGCCCGGTCTCCGGTATCGCCATGGGCCTGATCCAGGAGGAGGGCAAGACCGTGGTCCTGTCCGACATCCAGGGTCTCGAGGACTTCCTGGGCGACATGGACTTTAAGGTCACCGGCACCACCGAGGGCATCACCGCCCTGCAGATGGACAACAAGGCCACCGGCCTCACCTTCGACATCCTGGCCCGCGCTCTGCAGCAGGCCAAGGAGGGTCGCGCCTTCATCCTGCAGAAGATGCTCGATGTGATCCCCGAGCCGCGCCACACCACGCGCAGCACCGCTCCGCGCATCGTCTCCATCCAGGTTCCGACCGACAAGATCCGCGACGTCATCGGTTCCGGCGGTAAGGTCATCCGCGGTATCCAGGACGAGACCGGCGCCTCGGTCGACATCCAGGAGGACGGCACCGTCTTTGTCGGCGGCACCGGCGAATCCGTCGACCAGGCCGTCGAGCGCATCAAGCTCATCATCAAGGTTCCCGAGCCGGGCGAGGAGTACACCGGTCGCGTGGTCTCCATCCAGCCCTTCGGCGCCTTCGTCAACCTGCTGCCCGGTAAGGACGGCCTGCTGCACATCTCTCGCGTCGCCAAGGGCCGCGTGGAGAAGGTCGAGGACGTCCTCAACGTGGGCGACGAGGTCAAGGTCGTCGTCATCGAGGTTGACGATCGCGGCAAGATCTCGCTCGATCGTCTTGACAAGCCCGAGGCCCCGGCTCGCGCCGAGGGTGCCTCCGAGGGTGACGGCGAGCACTTCCAGCGCCGTGAGCGTCCGCGTCGCGAGCGCTCCGAGCGCAGCGACCGTCCGCGCCGTCCCGGCGACAACGGAGGCCGCAAGCCCCGCCGTCACCACGACGCCGAGTAACAGCTAAACATAAGCAGCTCAACAAGGGCGACCCCGTACGGGGTCGCCCTTTTGCTTGCGCCCGGGAGGGCCGCATATGAAGTTTCCTGCTCTACAG
>DXLT01000184.1:0-3034 GCA_019414555.1 Collinsella sp. | reverse complement strand
CTGAGGTGCTGCCGAGACAGGATTCACGGCAAACGGCGGCTCGAACTCGTCGATCTTATCGGGGTCGTCTTCCATCGAAAGCTGGCCGGTTACCTGGTCGCGCTTTGCATGGCGACGCGGCAGCAAAGTTGTCTTTGCGGTCTCAATCGGAGCCTCGTCGTCCTCGTCATCGCCCTCGGTGAGCTCAATCTCGCTATCGGACCAAGACGGGTCGGGCTCGCTTGTATTGAGCTTAGGCGCAGCCTTGCCCTTCTTGGCATGGCGGCGCGGCAGCAGCGTCGTCTTAGCGCGCTCGGCCTCCACGGCATCGGATACGTCGACAAACGGATCCTCGTCCTCGTCGTCATTGTCCAAAACCGGGTCCACATCGTTGCCCATGACCGTGGTCACTGCAGCATCGGAGCCCTTTTGACGAAGAATGCTCAGGTGCGGACGGGCAACGCCGGGCACCGACAGGGCTTCGTCGTCACCCCACGGACTCGCGTTAACATCGGCACGACGGCGCTCGGCAAAATCGGCCGCACGGTCGCGAGCAGAGCGCAGCACGCCACCCACCGAAAAGCCGATGATGACCAAGCCCACGACGACAAGGCCCAACAGGACTACCATCGCGATAGGCTTACCCAGGGCATTCTGCAGCGCACTCGCAATAAACGCACCGATGTAGCCACCCGAGGCGGACAAATTTTGCGGCGTGAACATAAGGTCACACGAGACACTCGTACCCGGCACCATCAGCGAAAGAATGGAGACGACGGCGATAAAGACCACGGCGCCGCCCGCAACAGAGCGCACGTTGAGCGGCGAGTCCTCGCCTAAAAAGAGCGTGGCGGCAAACAGCAAAATAACGATCGGCAGCACGTAGGCGCCCAGACCAAAGCCCAGGTGGTAGAAACCGGCAACCGCAGCCGTAACGGGTGCAGTCGCCGGCGAAATCACGGCAATGAAGGACGCAATCGCCAAAACGGCGATGACCACGCCGGCGATATCGCGGTTGGCCGAGGGCTCGACCAGGGGCTCAAAATCGTCGAAGTCGGTCTCGTGGCCCTTATTGGCACGAAGATGGGAACCGGCACCCTTAGCAGATGCCGGTTGGTTGTTGGCTTTATTGCCTTTGGCGTTTTGTGCAGATCCGCGCGCCAAACTAAACCTCCATGACGACCGGGATGATCATCGGACGGGTGCGCGTACGGCTCCAGATAAAGTTAGAGAGCGAATCGCGCACGGCCTTGCGAATGGCATCGGAACCGCTGCTCGTAAAGCTGAACTTGCCCTTCTCAATCGTCTTCATAATAGACGCGGAGGCATCCTCGGAGAACTGGTCGTCGATGGCAAACGAGACGCCGCGGCCCGAGAACTCGATGGCCTCAATCTTCTTGTGCTTGAGCGAGACGATGGCGACGGCCGTGACCATACCGTCATTGGCGAGCTTCTGGCGATCGCGCAGGACGATGGGGTCGGTATCGCCGATACGCAGGCCGTCGACGTAGACGACGCCGGACTCGACGGGCGTACCGCGCTTGACGATACCGCCGCGCATCTCGAGCGTGTCGCCGTTATCGAGGATAAAGATATGATCGTCCTTGATGCCCATCTTGCGGGCCAGCTGGGCATGGGCGCGCAGATGCACGGCCTCACCGTGAACCGGCATAAAGTACGTGGGCTTGGCCATGGCCATCAGGAGCTTAAGCTCCTCCTGGCTGCCGTGGCCCGAGACGTGGACAAGAGCACGGTTCTTATCCCACACGTCGCAGCCGAGCTTGGCCAAGCTGTTGACGACCTGCTGAACGGCTTTCTCGTTGCCGGGAACGGGAGTTGCCGAGAGGATGACGGTATCGCCCTCGTGGATAGAGAGCGTCTTGTGCTCGCCATTGGCCATGCGGGACAGGGCCGACAGCGGCTCGCCCTGCGAACCGGTGCACATGACGACGATCTTGTCGTCGGGCAGGTTATCGATATCGAAGGCATCGATAATATCGGCATCGTCGATGTTGAGGTAGCCCAGCTCGCGCGCGACGCGGGTGTTGGTGAGCATGGAGCGACCGGTCACAACGACCTTACGGCCGCACTTGCGGGCGGCATCGCAGATCTGCTGCAAACGATGGATATGGCTCGAGAACGAAGCGACGAACACGCGACCCGGGGCGTTCTTGATGGCATGCAGTAGGTTGGGACCAACCTCGGCCTCGGACTTGGTAAAGCCGGGAACCGTGGCATTGGTGGAGTCGGACAGCAACAGGTCGATGCCCTGCTTGGCAAAGCGGCTGATAGCGGCATAGTCGGGCGTGACGCCGTCGATGGGCGTCTGGTCGAGCTTAAAGTCGCCGGTGTGCATAACGGTGCCCTGATTGGTACGGATGAACACGCCCAGAGCGCCGGGAATGGAGTGCGTCATCGAGAAGAAGTCGAGCGAGATGCCGCCGAGGTTGACATGGCTGCCGCCCTTGACCTCGCGGAACTTGGGTGCGCGGATGCGGAACTCAGAAAGCTTGCCCTCGATAAAGCCAAGCGTCAGCTTGCTCGAGAAGATGGGCACCTTATTGTTGAGGTCCTGCAGCAGATACGGAAGCGAACCGGTGTGGTCCTCGTGGCCGTGGGTGACGACGATACCGCGGAGCTTCTCCTCGTTCTCCAGAACATAGGTGTAGTCGGGAAGCACCAGGTCAATACCGGGCTGGGAATCGTCGGGGAACATGAGGCCAGCGTCAACGAGCACCATGTCGTCGCCGCATTCGAAGACCGTCATGTTCTTGCCGATGCCGTCAAGGCCGCCGAGCGGAATGATCTTCAAGGGAGATGATTTTTTAGCTGCCATAGGTTAGTGTGGTTTCCTTTCTTCGAAACGGGTCTGGAACAACCGACGGGGCGCTTCTGGCAAACCGACCGCCGGGAACGTACAAACATGCATCGCAGAGTCGATGCAATAACCACAGTATGATACCCATTTGCACAACAACAGACCACTCATGCATCAAAGCCCCATCTGAACTGGTCCATCCCGACGGTTTCCCGTGGGGCGGGCACTGATGAAGTT
>DXLT01000183.1:0-3036 GCA_019414555.1 Collinsella sp. | reverse complement strand
CCATCGTCGTGGCGAGCTTGCTGCTGTTTGTCGCGTTTGCCATCATGTTCATCGACCGCGAGCGCGACTTGCGCTTACGCTGGAAGGTTGCGGCCGAGGCTTGGAAAGAGGGCTGCCGAAAGTAACCGAATGCGGCAAAGGGGCTGTCCCTTTGCCGCAATATTTTTCATCGTCTGTTGAAACGCTTTAAATAGTTTGACGTTCTCACGCGTTTTTTGTTTCAAAAGCGTTAGGATGGGACTCATAGCGTGGGGCGTAATGGATGCCCCGCACACGATGGGAGGCTATCAATGGCTAATCGTTTCGTTCTCAATACCATCTCTTATCATGGTTCCGGCGCCATCAAGGAGATCCCCGGCGAGCTCCAGCGTCGCGGCTACAAGAAGATCTTCGTCTGCTCCGACCCCGATCTGGTCAAGTTTGGCGTTACCGCTAAGGTGACCGACGAGCTCGACGCCGCCGGCATCGCTTGGAGCCTCTACTCCGAGATCAAGCCCAACCCCACCATCCAGAACGTCAAGGACGGCGTCGAGGCCTTCAAGGCCGCCGATGCTGACGCTATCGTGACCATCGGCGGTGGCTCCTCCATGGACACCGCCAAGGCCATCGGCATCATCATCAACAACCCCGAGTTTGCCGATGTCCGCAGCCTCGAGGGCGTTGCTCCCACTAAGAACCACGCCGTGTTCACCATCGCCGTGCCGACGACCGCCGGTACTGCTGCCGAGGTGACCATCAACTACGTCATCACCGACCCCGAGAAGGTCCGCAAGTTCGTGTGCGTCGACACCAACGACGCCCCTGAGGTCGCCGTCGTCGACCCCGACATGATGGCTTCCATGCCCGCCGGCCTGACCGCTTCTACCGGCATGGATGCTCTGACCCACGCCATCGAGGGCTACACCACCAAGGGTGCTTGGGAGCTCTCCGACATGTTCCACTTTGAGGCCATTAAGCTGATCAGCGAGAACCTGCGCGACTCCGTTGCCGAGGCCAAGTCTGGTCAGCCCGGCTCCGGCCGCGAGGGTATGGCTCTTGGCCAGTATGTCGCCGGCATGGGCTTCTCCAACGTCGGCCTGGGCATCGACCATGCCATGGCTCACACCCTGTCTGCCCACTACGACACTCCGCACGGCGTCGCTTGCGCCATGCTGCTGCCGATCGCCATGGAGTTCAACAAGCCGGTTTGCGCCGAGCGCCTGGCCAAGGTTGCCGTTGCCATGGGTGTTGACACCACGGGCATGAGCACCGACGAGGCTGCCGACGCCGCTATCGCCGCCGTCAAGCAACTCTCCGCCGACGTGAACATTCCGCATGTCTGCGAGGCCATGAAGGCCGACGAGATCGAGGTCCTGGCCAAGGACGCCATGGCTGACGCCTGCTTCCCGGGCAACCCGCGCGAGGCGACGCTCGACGACGTCATCGAGCTCTTCAAGAAGATCTGCCCGGCTGCCTAGCCCAGTTTGGTGGTCCTTCGCCCGTAGGCGTATGGTCTTTTGACTTGCTGCTGGCCCCGCCGTGCTACGCGCGGCGGGGCTTTTTGTGCCGCGCCGATGCCCCAAGATGGGCAAAACCAAGGCATGCTGCCCGCTGCGGATAGGTGTTGCACTTCTCAGCGTGCATTTTTGGGAGTATTCAGCAAGCTCTGAAAAATGCATAACGTTGTGAATGGGCCGCAGTGGCCCGCAGACGCCCATCGACAGCCCTTGTGGGCGGGCTATCGATGAGCGGAGGGGGCTGCCACCGCGTTTTTGGTTTGCGACGACCTGCAACACTGCTGTAACCGCGTCGCTTTGCCGTTTGCGATGGGGCTGACGGGGTCCACGGTGCTGAATACTCCGTATTTTGCACGGTCCAAGGTGGGGTACCCTGAGACGAAGCAAATAGATGCCTCATATTTATGCAGATACCGATAGGATTTATGCAAGATTGGGACTGTAAACCGAGCGCGTGCACAAAACCGGTGCGGGGACGTCTGGAGTCGGCTCGGTTTCTAGAGTATTGCACGTGCAGAAAGGTTAAAATCGGGGCTCGGTCTTAGTTTTACTTGGAAGGATGCATATGGCTTCTAATGTTGATGCTTCTCTAGAGGAGACGCTCTCCTATATTACTGACCAGTTGAAGACGCTGACTTCTATTGCTTCACCTACGGGCTATACCCGTGCGGCTACTGACTATCTAATGGAAACGTTGCGCGATATGGGCTTTGGCCCCGAGCGCTCCAATAAGGGCAACGTGTTGGTTGAGCTTGGCGGCGAGGGCGAGCCGCTCGTATTGGCGAGCCATGTCGATACCCTGGGCGCCATGGTGCGCTCCATCAAGGACAATGGTCGCCTGCGTCCCACGACGCTTGGCGGGCATCAGTGGTCTACGGCCGATGGCGAGAACTGCACCGTTTACACGCGCGATGGCAATGTCTACACGGGTGTGGTTCTCAATACCGAGCCTTCGGCGCATGTGGCCGATGAGCCGGTCAAGACCATCGAGAAGAACATGGAAATCCTGCTCGACGAGAACGTCGACAGCAAGGACGACGTGCTCGAGCTGGGCATTCAGGCTGGAGACATCATCGCTATGGATCCGCGCACCACGGTGACGGAGAGCGGCTACATCAAGAGCCGCTTCCTTGACGACAAGCTGTCCGCGTCGATTCTGCTGGGTTTGGCCCGCGCCGTTGCTGGCGGCGAGGTGACGCTTTCGCGCAAGGTATCGCTGCTCTTTACCGTGTACGAGGAGGTCGGTCACGGCGGCGCTTTCGTGCCGGCCGATACGCGCGAGATGATCAGCGTTGACATGGGCTGCGTGGGCGACGACCTGGGCTGCACCGAGCGCATGGTGTCGATTTGCGCCAAGGATTCGGGTGGTCCGTACAACTACGACCTGGTGACGACGCTGTCCAACATCGCGCGCGAGCTTGAGCTCGACTATGCCATCGACGTGTACCCGCATTACGGTTCGGACGTCGAGGCCACGCTCTCGGCCGGCTATGACATTCGCCACGGTCTGATCGGCCCCGGCGTGTATGCGAGCCACAAC
>DXLT01000182.1:0-3066 GCA_019414555.1 Collinsella sp. | reverse complement strand
CGCCACAACGTCGGCCACGCTCGTGCCCTCGAGCATGCGGAAGTTGATGTTGGCCCACATATCCTGCGGCATTACGTTGGCGCCGGTGCTGCCACCCTCAATCTGCGTGGGTGCGCAGGTGGTCGTCACCAGCGGATAGAGCTTCTTGCTGGCGAGGCAATCGCGGACAATGGCGCCCCCGTTGGCGGCAATTTCATCCGCCGTGTAGAGCCCCAGCTCGACGAGCTGGGCGGCAAGCAAATCGGTCACGCGCGTCGGCCACTCGATATCGCAGATTGCGGTGATGGCACGGCTGAGCACCTCGAGCGACGTGCCGCCGTAGGGATTAGAAGAATGTCCACCCGCGCTCTTTGTCTTGAGCACGATATCGGCATAGCCCTTCTCCGCGAGGTCGGCGTGCATGAGCCAACCCTCGCCCGCGCTGTACTCGGCATCCGAAACGATGCGGTAGTCGCCCTCGTCGATCAGGAACTCGAGCTCAACACCGCGCTCCTCGAGCGCGCGGCCGATGGTGCCTGCGCCGTACTGCGTGGTTTCCTCGTCCTGGCCAAAGGCCAGGAGCAGCGTGCGCTCGTGCTGCCAACCGTGCGCCAGCGCATACTCGACAGCCTCGAGAATGCCTGCGACCTGGTCCTTCATGTCGATCGCGCCGCGACCCCAAATGTAGGTGTCGTCCACGTGCCCGCTAAAGGGGGCGTGCGTCCAGTCGGCCTCGGTACTCGGCACCACGGGGACCACGTCCATGTGGCCCATGAGCATAACGGGCTTGAGGGCAGGGTCGGAACCGCTAAGTGTCACCAGCAGCGAATGATTGATAAGCTCGACCTCGCCCGCCGCAAATACGTGCGGCCAGGCCTGCTGCATATAGGCGCGCAGGTCGTCGAACGGCTGCCAGTTCACCGCCTCGGCATCCATGCTCGAGATGGTCGGAAACGACAGCACGCGCCCCAGGCGCTCGCACGCGCCAGTTTCATCCAAATCGGCAAAATCATCCTCATGCGCAAAGAAGCGCCAAACCTCGGCCATGACATCCTTTCGATTGTGATGACGAGGGCCGCCCCACCGGAGCGGCCCTGCCACGTAAGCGTTTGCGGTCGGTTATTTGTCCTCGAGATAACGCGAGAGGAACTCGCGAGTGCGCTGGTGCTTGGGGTTGCCGAAGAGCTCGGCCGGCGCGGCATCCTCGAGCACCACGCCCTTGTCCATAAAGACCACGCGGTCGGACACGGTTCGGGCAAAGGCCATCTCGTGCGTGACGACGACCATGGTCATGCCGTCGGCCGCGAGCTTGCGCATGACCTCGAGCACCTCGCCCACGATCTCGGGGTCGAGTGCGGAGGTCGGCTCGTCGAACAGCATGATCTGCGGATTCATGCACAGGGCACGAGCGATGGCCACGCGCTGTTTTTGACCACCGGACAGGCGACCCACGGCGGCGTGCGCGAACTTTTCGAGCCCCACGCTCGTCAGATGCTCCATCGCGACCTTCTCGGCCTCGGCCTTGCTCATCTTTTTGAGCGTGACGGGCGCGAGCGTGCAGTTGTCGAGCACGTCCATGTTGTTGAACAGGTTGAAGGACTGGAACACCATGCCGATGTCCTCGCGCAGCTTGTTGATGTTGCAGCGCTCGGCCGTGAGGTCCTGGCCGTGGAACCAGATGTGGCCCGCGTCCGGGGTCTCGAGCAGGTTGAGGCAGCGCAGGAAGGTCGACTTGCCCGAACCCGAGGCGCCGATAATGGTGACGACCTCGCCGGGATTGACGGACAGGTCGATGCCCTTGAGTACCTCGAGCGAGCCGAAGCTCTTGCGCAGGCCCTCGACGCGGATGAGCGGCTCTTTAGTTTGTGCGGCGGCCGCGGTGCCGGTAGTGGCGGTATCTGCCATGATGATTCTCCTCGTCTTGAGCCTAGTTGGAGCTGGGCAGCGTTGCCGGGGCCTCGGCGCCGAGTTTTTTGCCAAAGGCTTCGAGCAGGCGGCTCGCCACGAGCGTCAGGATCAGGTAGACCACGAGCGCCACGCAGTAGACCTCCATCTGGCGGTAGTACACGCCGGCGACCGTGGTAGTAGCGTACATAAGGTCGAACACGCCGATGACCGAGAGCACCGACGAATCCTTGATGTTGATGATGAGCTCGTTGGTGAGTGCGGGAATCGCGTTTTTAATACCCTGGGGGAACACGACCTTGCGCATAGCCTGCCACTGCGACAGGCCCAGCGAGCGCGCCGCCTCGGCCTGGCCGGGATCGATGGACTCGATGCCGCCGCGCAGGACCTCCATCATGTAGGCGGTGGAGTTGAGCGAGATGGTGACGAGGCCGGCGGTGAAGGTACTCCAAATCTGGTTGGCCTGGGCGGTCTCGAAGCCCATGCCGCGCAAAACGGTGAAACCTGCGTAATAGATGAGCAGGCCCTGAACCATCATGGGCGTGCCGCGCACGATGGTAGAGTAGACGGTCGCAAAGCCGCGGCCGATGCTCTTAAAGAAGCGCGTGAGATCGTTATCCACGCGGTCGAACGTCTGAATACGCAGGAACACAAAGAGCAGCGCCAGGAAAAAGGCGATGACGGTACCGAAGGTCGCAAGTGCGATGGTGATCTCGATGCCGCGGATAAAGAAGTCGCCGCTCTTGTAGGTCATGTAGACCAGGCTCGACAAAAAGTCGCTGGGGTTGGAGTCCGAGACAATGCTCACCTGCACCAGGTCGATAAACGACATGACGCAACGGTCGATAAAGAAGATCGCCGCGATGGCGACCACGACATAGCTGCCCAGGCGCGCGCCGCGACGGAAGCGCTCGGAAGCAAACGGCGACGTTTCGCGATAGTCGCTCCAGTGCATGAGTTTGGTGGCCAGCGCCGCCGCCGATACGACGAGCCAGGCCCAAAGAATCGCCCAAAGGCAGTCCTGGAAAATGCTGGTGGGCGCCAAGAAGCTCAGCGGCGTGGGGTTACGTTGGCTAAACGCCAGGCCGAGCGCCGCGATAACACTCGTGCCCAGATATACATAGCGATGGTCGGCCTTGATAAAGGAGGCCAGACGATTGATGGTTTTCATGCTGCCTCCCT
>DXLT01000181.1:1793-3084 GCA_019414555.1 Collinsella sp. | reverse complement strand
ATACATGATATCGGCAGCGATATCAGGGAACTTGTCCGAGATGATGAGTACCATACGGCGTTTGTTGCCACCATCGTCCACGGCATCGATCACGTAGCCGCTAATGACCATCGAAAGGCCTGCATATAGTGCATTTTCGATTGAAAAGACCGGAGCCGACAGCGCGCATACGGCAACATCGATCGCCATGACGGTCGAGCCCACGGGCAGCGAGGTATTACGCGAGATGATTTGGCCAATCGTGTCCGAGCCGCCGGTGTTGGCGCCGGCGCGCAGCACCATGCCGTAACCGATGCCTGTAATAATGCCGCCCCACATGGCAGGGAGCATCAGGTCCGCATCCGCCAGAGGTGCTACAAACGGGGCGAACAGATCGGTAAAGAAGCCCAGCAGCACAAAGCCCGTCGCGGTCTGCACCACGTAGAACATGCCGCCCTCGCGCATAACGACCAGCAACAGCAAGGCGTTCATCACGATCGTCTGAATACCAACGGGAAGCGATATGCCGCGCGATGCGCCGACCGCCTGGATAATGGTGGCAAGGCCCGTAACACCACCGGCAGCAAGGCCGTTGGGAATCAAAAACAGGTCGGTCGCAATAGCGGCCAGAGCGCACCCCAACATAATCTGGGGCAGGTCGTGAAAGAAGTTCATCGATAGAATGCGCTTGATGTCCAGACGATATGCCATGCTACCTCCCTCAAAAAAGCGCACCCAAACGGATGCGCTTCGAACTTCTTGCTGTATTCGATTCTACCGATTCGCCGAACAAAAACCACCCCTGCGCAGGGTTTGCTTTGGATACAAAACCACCCTGCTCGGAGGGTTTTATCCATTTCCACATAAACCGGGCGGTTTATGCAGATGGGATCTCCGCGTCAGCGTTGCCAGTGGCCCAGCGATGGTAGCCAATAACAAACGGGTCCAGGTCGCCATCGTCAAGAACGGCCTCGACATTGCTGGTCTCAACGCCCGTGCGTAGGTCCTTAACCATCTGATACGGGTAGAGCACGTAGCTGCGGATCTGGTTGCCAAAACCAATCGTGGTTTTGGGTCCGCGAATCTCATCCAGGGCCTCGGCGCGCTTCTCGAGCTCAATCTCGTACAGGCGAGCCTTGAGGATCTGCATGCACGCGGCCTTGTTCTGGATCTGGCTGCGCTCGTTTTGGCAGGTGACCACAATGCCGCTGGGGAAATGCGTCACGCGCACGGCGGAGTCGGTGGTGTTAACGCCCTGACCGCCCGGGCCGCTCGCGTGGTACACGTCCACGCGGATGTCATCGGGACTGAT
>DXLT01000181.1:0-1783 GCA_019414555.1 Collinsella sp. | reverse complement strand
GATCTCGATGTCGATATCATCGGGTAGCACGGGGATGACCTCGACGCCGGCAAACGTGGTCTGGCGGCGCTTCTTGTCGTCGGTGGGGCTAATGCGAACCAAGCGGTGGACGCCGGCCTCGGCGCGCAGCATGCCAAATGCGTCCTTGCCCTCGACGGTAAAGGTCGCGCGGTCGATGCCGATGACCTCAGCAGCGGGGCAGTCGTTAATCGTGACCTTCCAGCCGCGACGCTGGCAGTACTTCATGTACATCTTAAAGAGCATGAAGGTCCAGTCCTGGGCCTCCAGACCACCCTGTCCGGGCTTGATGGTCACAATGGCATCGCCGTGATCGAACTCACCGGTAAACCAGCTCGAAAGCTCAAACTCATCGATGGCACGGGCCAGGCGCTCAGCCGTGGCTGTAGCCTCCTCGCGAAGGGCGGCGGCATCGGGGTCATCCCCCATCTCCTCGGCAAGCTCCAGCGCGGCGCGGGCATCGGAAAGCTCGCCGCGCGCGTTGTCCACGGCAGCGATATCTTCCTTGGTGCGCGCGATTTCCTCCATGGTGGCACGGGCGGCGTCGGCGTCATCCCAAAAGCCGAGGGCCACGCTTTTGGCCTCGAGCTCGGTCACGCGCGTGCGCTTTTCGTCCAAGTGGAGATACGACTCGACCTCGCCGAGCCGGTCCGCAAACGCGTCCAGCTCGGCGGGCGTTACCTCTAAAGCCTCAGCCATTAACGATTCCTGCCGTGGCAGTACTTAAACTTCTTGCCGCTACCGCAGGGGCACGGGTCGTTGCGGCCCACGTTGACGTACGGATCGTCGCTCTCGGACTTGCGATAGGTGGTCACCTTGCCACCGTTGTTGACGGCAGCCGGACCACCCTGGACAGCCGTGCGGGCCTGCACCTGCGCCTGCTTGCGCAGCACCGAGTCGCCGTTGTCACCATCGACCTCGGCAGGACCGGAGAAGTGCGC
Source organism: Collinsella sp. (assembly GCA_019414555.1). GTDB lineage: Bacteria > Actinomycetota > Coriobacteriia > Coriobacteriales > Coriobacteriaceae > Collinsella. The sequence continues at coordinate 824 of DXLT01000181.1, read as the reverse complement.
ACGCTCGAGCGCGGGCTCCTCCTTGTGCTCCACGGCACGCGGGGCAGCCTTGATCTCGATGCGCAGAACCGTGCGCAGGTAATCCTCGTACATGGTGTCGACGAGGATCTGGAACGCGCCGTAGGCCTCGGTCTTGTACTCGACCAGCGGGTCGCGCTGGCCAAAGCCGCGCAGGCCGATGCCGGTCTTGAGATAGTCCATCTCCTGCAGGTAGTTCATCCAGCGGGTATCGATGACGCGCAGCATGACCTGGGTGTTGAGCTCGCGCATCAGGTCCTCGCCCAAGCGCTCGGCCTTCATGTTGTAGCACTTCTCTACGTAAGCCAGGACATCGGCAGCCAGAGCCTCATAATCCTCGTCGGGGAACTTCGGCGTATCGATGTGGCCGGTGAGCTCCACAACCCACTTGCGCAGGCCCTCCAGGTCGCGCTCGCCATCGTGACTGTCCTTGGTGCAGAACTCCTGAACGCAGCGGTACACGGTGTCGTGCATGACCTCGGTGATGTGGTCGGTCAGGTCCTTGCCGTCCAGAATCTTATTGCGCTCAGCGTAAATGACCTGGCGCTGCTTGTTCATGACGTCGTCGTACTCAAGGACGCTCTTGCGCATGGAGAAGTTGATGCTCTCGACCTTGTGCTGGGCGCTCTCGACGGCCTTGGAGATGATCTTGTGCTGGATGGGCATGTCGTCGCCCATGTCGGCCGTGACCATCATCTTGGAGACGCGGTCCATCTTGTCGCCGCCGAACAGGCGCATGAGGTCGTCCTCGAGCGACAGGTAGAACTGGGTCTCGCCCGGATCGCCCTGACGGCCGGAACGGCCGC
>DXLT01000180.1:0-3096 GCA_019414555.1 Collinsella sp. | reverse complement strand
GGCAAGGCCCGCCAAGTACGCGGCACCGATCGCCGTGGTCTCCACCGTCTCGCATTGCAGCACGGGGATATCCAGCAGGTCAGCCTGGAATTGCATGATGAACTCGTTGCGCGAGGCACCGCCATCGACAGACAGGCGCTCAATCGAAAGCCCCACGTCCTGCTCCATGGCGCGCAGCACGTCGTAGCTCTGATATGCCATGGATTCGCAGGCGGCACGTACGATGGTCGCACGGCTCGAGGCGCCGGTCAGACCGCACACGATACCGCGGGCATGCGGGTCCCACCAGGGAGCGCCCAGACCCGCAAAGGCGGGAACGAAGTAGCAGCCCTCATTGTCGTTGATCGAAGCGGCGAGTTGTGCCGACTCGCTCACACTCGAGATGATGCCGATGTTGTTGCGCAGCCAGTTCATGGTGGAACCGGCAGCAAAGATGGAGCCCTCGAGTGCATAGCTGATCTTGCCGTCCGCGGCGATACCGATCGTGGAGACCAGACCGTTCTTGGATTCGACGACCTCGTCGCCGGTGTTCATGAGCATAAAGCAACCCGTGCCATAGGTGTTTTTGGTCTGGCCGGGATGGAAGCAGCAGTGGCCGAACAGCGACGCCTGCTGATCGCCCGCCACGCCCATGATGGGCGGCATGTTGGTCATGATGTCGCTCGCGACGCGGCCGTAGTCGCCCGAGCTCCAACGAACCTCGGGCATCATGGAACGTGGAACGTCAAAGAGCGCCAGCAGGTCGTCGTCCCAATCGAGCGTATGGATATTAAAGAGCGCCGTGCGGCTGGCATTGGTGTAGTCGGTGGCAAAGACCTGACTGCCGGTGAGGTTGTAGATGAGCCAGGTATCGATGGTGCCGAACATGAGGTCGCCCGCCGCCGCGCTCTCACGCGCACCGTCGACGTTGTCGAGGATCCACTGCACCTTGGAAGCCGAGAAATACGGATCGAGCGTGAGTCCCGTGCGGGAGCGCACCAGCTCTTCTGCGCCCCGCTCGACCAGCTCGTCGATCAGAGGTGCGGTGCGACGGCATTGCCACACGATGGCGTTATAGATGGGTTGGCCGCTTATGCGGTCCCACACCACCGTGGTCTCGCGCTGGTTGGAGATACCGATGGCGGCGATGCGGTCAGAATGGATGCCGCTCTTAAACTGGACCTCCATCATCACGCCGATCTGACTGGCAAGCACCTCCGTGGGATCCTGCTCCACCCAGCCGGGGCGCGGGAAGCTGGTTTTGACGCTACGACGCGCCTGGGCGACGATGCAGCCGTACTCGTCGACGATAGTCGCGAGTACCGAGGTAGTGCCGCAGTCGAGCGCCATGATGTAGGAACCGCCAAAGCTAAACGAGGCGTCTTCCATACCCAGGCTACCTAGATTCAACGACATCGCTTACACCTTTCTATTGCATCGGGTCGGACAGGACCCGCTCGATCTCTGATGCGGGAAGCGCGCCTTGGCGCAGGATCTGGAGCTCGCCGTGCTGAAACGACACGATGGTTGAGGCGTCGCGACACGGGGTCTCACCGGCGTCGACGGCCACATCGACCCCCTCCAGGATGCGCTCCTCCACCGTGACAAAACTTGCCGGCGCGGGCGCGCCATGCGTGTTGGCGCTGGTGCAGGCAAGAGGGCTGCCGCAGGCGCGGATGAGCGCCTGCACCACGGGCGAGGCCGAAGCGCGAAGTGCCACCGTGTCGTCGGCGGCGCGCATAAAGGTCGGCACGCAGGGGGCCGCCTTGACCACGATAGTCAGGGCGCCCGGCCAGCATCGTCGGGCGAGCACGCGGGCCTCATTAGGGATATCCACGCCATAGCGATCGAGCGCCTCGGCATCATCGACCAGCCAGGCAACCGTTTGGGTGAGCTCGCGCTGCTTGAGGGTAAAGATACGACGATAGCCGGTGCCGAGTGCGGGGACCGCGGCGCCGTTGACGGTGGCCTGCGGATCGCGCGGCCACGGCAGAGGTTCACTTGTATCTTGTGGAACGGCATCCGAGAAGGCGTTGACCGCCACGGCGACACCGTAGACCGTCTCGGTTGGAATAAGCGCCAGGCCGCCGCGACCGAGTAGCTCGGCCGTGCGCTCGACTGCAAGCCGATGCGGCTCGCGCGCTCCCTCGTATACCCGATAGACCGTCTGCATGTGTATGCCAGCCCCTTACGCTCTGGTGCAAGTTTGTTTACTGTGGGGCATTCTCGCACGAAACGTTCAACCTATTTGCCCAGAGCGCATGTTGGTTTGGTGAGCGGCTCTAGTAGTCGGTGAAAGTGAGGGGGTTATTGGACGGCTACGAACTTCTTTGGTCTTCCGGCGTGACGTTCTTGAGCGGCGTAACGCTCGATGCTGTCTATCGTGATCATCCGACGGCCATCGACGAGTTCAACATCGAGCTTTCCGGCTTTGACCAGCGCGGTAATCCGCGGAGCGGAGACTTTGAGGTCCAGCGCTGCGTCTTTAAATGTTCGGCACGCCGCTTCCCGAGCGTCCTCGTGGTCGATTTCGACTGAAAGGGCCACGACCTCGGCCGAGCGTTCGTACCCTGCTGGAGTCAAACCGTTGTTGAGGTCGTCGGCCAAAAACGCCATCAGCGCCTCGGTGGCATGGGCAATCGCTTCTTCGCGCGTATCGCCATCGGCAAAGGCGCCGGGAATCTGCGGGAAGCTGGCGCAGTAACCGTCGTCTTCTTTTATGAGAACGCAGTCATAGGTAAATCGCTGCCTCATTTTGCCTCCAACTACCATCCAGCTTGGCGACGAATACTTGCCCACGTGCCCTTCTTTGGTCGATCACCACCAGAGCCGTTCACGGTGACAGCACGGTCGCCAGAAACATACTTAGCATGACTACCGACTTGCGCGACCTTCACGAATCCATCGTGCTTGAGTAGGGCAATGATTTCCCGAAAGGTAGGAGGTTGCATGGGCCGACCTCTTTCAGCCGTCCTAATTATAAACTACTTTATAATTTTTGCTAACCAGTTAATAAATATTACTGGCGCTGTTTGGGCTCGGTGACGATGGCTCGGACGATGCGGGGGCGATCGGTGAGGTCGTGGACGATACGCACGTCCGAAAGGCCTGCCTGGC